>JAHECG010000131.1 GCA_024641855.1 Betaproteobacteria bacterium
TGGACGTAGCGGATGTGGATCGCTTAAGTGCAGTCGGCAAACAGATTCGGCAATGGATTATGGAGGCGACCTTGCAGCCGGCCTTGGAACAGGAGATTCGCAGCGCATGGCAAACTCTGGCGGATCAAATGCCTGGCGAGTTGTCAGTCGCGGTGCGTTCCTCAGCTACGGCGGAAGACTTGCCCGATGCCTCGTTCGCCGGGCAGCAAGAAACCTATCTCAATGTAATCGGCATCGACGCGGTGTTGCAGCAAGTGCTCGCCGTGTTCGCTTCGCTATACAACGATCGCGCCATCTCATATCGCGTCCACCATCATTTCGATCACGCACAGGTCGCGCTTTCTGCCGGCGTGCAGCGTATGGTGCGCAGCGATATCGCTGCAAGCGGCGTGATGTTTACCATCGATACCGAGTCCGGATTTCCCGATGTCGTGTTTATCAACGCCGCCTATGGCCTGGGCGAGATGGTGGTGCAGGGGGCAGTAAATCCAGACGAGTTTTACGTGCACAAGCCGATGTTGGCGGCGAATAAATTCGCGCTGATTCGGCGCATTCTCGGCAGCAAGGCTAAGCGCATGGTGTATGGCGCAAAGGGAGCCGACACGCATATTGAAGACGTGCCGACAGATTTGCGGCAGCGTTTTGCTTTGAACGATACGGATGTGCTGGAGTTGGCGCGCTCTGCCATGGTGATCGAAAAACACTATGGTCGGCCGATGGATATCGAATGGGCCAAGGATGGCCAAGACGGCTTGCTGTATATCGTGCAAGCGCGGCCGGAAACGGTGAAGGCACGCGCCACGCACAATGTATTGCAGCAATATCGCTTGAAGCAGCACGCACCGGTGTTGATCAGCGGCCGCGCCATCGGCCAGCGCATCGGCAGCGGCGCAGTGCGCGTGATCCTGCATGCTTCGGAAATGAACCAGGTGCAGGCAGGCGATGTGCTTGTGACCGACATGACTGATCCAGACTGGGAGCCGGTGATGAAGCGCGCTGCCGCCATTGTCACCAATCGCGGCGGGCGTACCTGCCACGCCGCGATTGTGGCGCGCGAGTTGGGCATCCCGGCGGTGGTGGGCTGTGGCGATGCCACGGATAAATTAAATGACGCACAGCCGGTCACCGTGTCCTGTGCCGAAGGCGATACCGGTTTGGTGTATCAAGGTCTGCTGGAGATGGTCGTCGACGAATTGGATTTAGGAAAAATGCCCGAGCCGCCGGTCAAAATTATGATGAATGTCGGCAACCCAGAGCGGGCTTTTGATTTCGCAAGCTTGCCGAATCACGGTGTGGGCTTGGCGCGGCTTGAATTCATCATCAACCGCATGATCGGCATCCACCCCAAGGCGGTGTTGGAATATCCAAACCTGCCCAATGATTTGAAGCTAACCATCAGCGAAATGTGCGCCGGCTACGCCGATCCGGTGAGCTTCTATGTGGATCGCTTGGCCGAAGGCACTGCCACCATCGCCGCCGCCTTCTGGCCCAAACCGGTGATCGTGCGCTTGTCGGATTTTAAATCCAACGAATACGCCAACCTCACCGGCGGCGATCGTTACGAGCCGAAAGAAGAAAACCCCATGCTCGGCTTTCGCGGCGCCGGGCGCTATGTCTCCGATGACTTCCGCGACAGCTTTGCGCTGGAATGCCGCGCCATGAAAAAAGTGCGTGAGGACATGGGGCTGACCAATGTCGAGTTGATGATCCCCTTCGTGCGTACTGTGGATACCGCCAAGGCCGTGTTGGCGTTGATGGCGCGGCACGGGTTGAAGCGCGGCGAGAATGGCCTGCGCGTGATCATGATGTGCGAGATTCCATCCAACGTGATTCTGGCCGCGCAATTCCTGGAACACTTCGATGGCTTCTCCATCGGCTCCAATGACCTTACCCAACTCACGCTTGGTTTGGATCGCGATTCAGCCTTGGTCGCAGCAGAATTCGATGAACGTAACGATGCGGTGAAAGCCTTATTGAGCCAAGCCATCCAAGCTTGCCGCGCTGCCAAAAAATATATCGGCATCTGCGGCCAAGGGCCGTCGGATCATCCGGATTTGGCGGAGTGGTTGGTGCAACAGGGGATCGAAAGTATTTCGCTGAATCCGGATACGGTGGTGGCGACTTGGTTGCGGTTGGCGGGGAAATAAACCGCCGATTTGTGTGGGGGAAATTTTAGCGGATGTGTATCACAGTGGCTAAAATTTAATAACAACAAGGAAACGCGCTGCATTATAGTAATACGTCATTACTAAATGCAGGGGTGCTCATGTATAAAACGTCTGTTCTAAAGCACTTAGTTATCGCTCCACTTGTTCTTGCTTTCACCGTCCCAGAAATCGTCTACGCTGACCCGCCTCCTTGGGCGCCAGCACATGGTTATCGAAAAAAACACGATCCCAATTATGTTGGCTACACAGGCACAAAATGGGAAAAGGATTACGGTATTCTTGAAGGCCGTTGTAACCGCGGCGCCATTGGCGCAGTGGTGGGTGGCGTGGTTGGCGGGGCTGTGGGTTCCACCATCGGCAAAGGCGATGGGAAAACAGTAGCTATCATTATCGGTACGGTACTCGGTGCTGCTATCGGTGCCAAAGTTGGCAACGATATTGATGAAGCCGATCGTGCTTGTTTTGGTCATGCACTGGAACTGGCGGGTGATAACAAGCGTGTGATTTGGACTAATGACGACAATGGTGTGCGTTATCAGCTCACACCCTTGGCCGGATTTAAAGAGGGCGGCCGCGCCTGTCGTGAATACATAACCGAGGTAACCTACAATCGCAAAACCGAGAAACAACGCGGGGTGGCGTGCCGAGGCGATAATGGTGAATGGCGCGTGAAAAGCTAAGGTTTGGACAGCGAACCAGATTGGTTCGCTGTCCAATAGGATGACTGAATCGTACTGCTAGTTGATTACCCCTAATACCCCAACGCCCGAGCCGTCTGATAAAACGCGAAACTCACCAGCCAAGCCAAGCCAAGCGACCAAGCTAAAGCCATGGCTACATAGCGCAGGCTTTTCGATTCGCTCTTGAGCGTGGCGATGGTGGAGAGACAGGGCGTGTAAATTAGCGTAAATAGCATGAAGCTGTAGGCTTGTACCCAGTCCAGCGTGCCGGCCATATGTTGCGATAATGCAGAACCTTCCATGCCGTAGATCACGGCCAATGAGCCGATGACGATTTCCTTGGCGACGAAGCCGAAGATCAGCGCGATGGCCAGTTGATTGTTGATACCGACTGGGTCGAGGATCGGCGCCATCCATGCGCCGATTTGTCCGGCCCAAGTGGCGCTGCTGCCGGGTGCTACACCGGCTGGGAAGTTGGTGAGCAGCCAGACCAGCACCACGCCGGCGATGATGAATTTGCTGGCGCGATTCAGGAAGTGCCGCACTTCATGCCAGCCGCGCAACACCATTTGGCGCAGGGTGGGGAAGCGGTAGGGTGGTAATTCGAGCACAAATGGTTCGTGGCTGACCAAGCCGCGCTTGAACAGAACCGCTGTCAGAAACGCTGCGCCAAAGCTGGCCAAATACAGACTGAATAAAACCATGGGCGCGGCTTTGGCGGTGAAGATCGCCGCGATCATGAATAGGAATACTTGCAAGCGCGCCGAGCACAGCGAGAGCGGGATTACCATCATGGTGAGCAAGCGCAGTGCGCGTGAACGCATGACGCGAGTGCCCATCAGTGCCGGGACGTTGCAGCCAAAGCCCATCAGTAGCATCACGAAGCTGCGACCATCCAAACCCATGCGCGCCATCAGCGCGTCCATCAAGAATGCTGCACGCGATAAGTAGCCAGTGTCTTCGACGATAGCCATGAACAAGAAAAACAGGACGATGATGGGCACGAAGGCGGCCACAGTGCCGATGCCATTGTAGATGCCATCGATGAGCAAGCCGGAGACCCAGTGCGGAGCCGTTGCCAGCAGCGGAACCAAGGCGGCATCTTTGAAGGCGACCAGGGCCCAGTTGATGCCGTCTTGAAACGGTTTTCCGAGCAAGAAGATGGCTTGAAACAAAACATACATCACGCCAAAGAAAATCGGCAGCCCGAGCCACGGGTGCAGCATCACGCGGTCGAGTTTGGTGGTGAGATCGTCCGACAGGCGCGCCGGAATTTGCACGGCGCTTTTTAGCACTTGCTCCATCTTGTGTTCGATCGCGTCATCGGCGGCCAGCACTTCCTGCATCTGCTCAGGCATGACCGGCTGAGAGTTGCGCAAGGCTAGGGTAATGGCGTCGAAAGCGGGTTTGTAGCCTTCACCGTATTTGGCGCTCATCATCATGACGGGTAGATCGAGTTGCTGCGCCATCTTGGCGGCATCGACGGTGACGCCGAAGCGTTTGGC
>JAHECG010000065.1 GCA_024641855.1 Betaproteobacteria bacterium
TGATGCTTGCGGTAGGACAAGGAGCTACTACGACAGTGAATGAGTCGATTAAGTCCATGGGCAGCAATATGTTCATTGTGCTCTCAGGCGCTTCTACCTCGGGTGGGTTGCGTATGGGCAGTGGATCAGCGCCAACGCTAACCAGTGATGATGCGGTGGCGCTGGCTACGCTGGATAATATCAAAGAAGCATCACCCGCCTTGCCAGGTACCACCCAGCTCTCATACGGCCCCAATAATTGGAGTACCTTGGTCTATGGCGTGGGCGCGAGTTATTTAACGGTACGTGAGTGGCCGATCGAAGCCGGACAAAACTTCACCGAGACCGAAGTGCGGGGCGCGACGCGGGTTGCTGTCATCGGCAAAACGGTGGCAACGAACTTGTTTGGCGGTGAAGATCCCCTAGGCAAAACATTGCGCATCAAAGGGAGTCCTTACCAAGTCATCGGATTGCTATCCACACGCGGGCAAAGTCTAGATGGACGCGATCAAGACGATACGGTATTAGTGCCAATTACCACCGCGCAACGCAAATTATTTGGTGGGCAATTCCCCGGTACGGTGCGGTATATCCTGGTGCAGGGCAAATCTGCCGAAAGTATGCCGGATGCCGAAGAAGAAATTAATCAAATGTTACGTATTCGCCATCGCCTGAGCGATGACCAGGAGAACGATTTCACCGTGCGCAATCTAGCAGCTATCGCACAAACCGCAGCTTCAACCGCACAAGCCATGTCCTTCATGCTGGGCGCCATTGCCTCGATCTCACTCCTCGTGGGCGGTATCGGCATCATGAACATCATGTTAGTTTCCGTGACCGAACGCACCCGTGAAATCGGCATTCGCATGGCCGTTGGCGCGCATCAACGAGACATTTTATTGCAATTTTTGATCGAGGCGCTGATGATTTGCGTGATGGGCGGCCTGATCGGCGTGCTACTCGGGGTATCTTTAGCCTACGGCTTGGCTCAAGCTTGGGATATGGCTGCCGAAGTAACTATTAACTCCATTTTGTTGGCGTTCGCTTTCTCTGCTGCGGTTGGGGTATTTTTTGGATTCTACCCCGCGCGGCGGGCGGCGAGTTTGAGGCCGGTTGAGGCGTTGCGGTATGAGTAGTTAACAGAACAAATCAGTCATTCATCGAAAGCGCAAATTTTAATCTATGCAAAGCGGACTCCCGAATCCTACGGCTATCATTCGAAGCCTAGTTAAACACCGCTATTTACTCGGACAGCTTGTTAAGCGCGATGTTCTGTTGCGATACCGAGGAGCAATGTTTGGCGTATTGTGGATTTTTTTAAGTCCGCTCATCATGCTGATGATTTATGCATTCATATTCGGACAAATATTCCAGGCGAGATGGCCGCAACAAGACGCTAGAATTCCTTTTTGGTTATTGCTGTATAGTGGCTTGATTGTATTTAACGTATTTGCGGAAACAGTCTCTCGTGCGCCAGCATCAGTTCGCGGTCAGTCCAACTTTGTTAAGAAAATTATTTTCCCGGTCGGAATTCTTCCAGTTGTGCCACTTGGCGCTGCACTGGTGCATGCGATATTTAATTATTTAATTTTACTGGTTGCACTAGTTTGGTTTGGTCAATTTCATTTAGGCGCGTTACTTTTCCCGATACTGATAGTTCCTGTAATATTTCTCGCTTTAGGCTTTGCTTGGTTTTTGTCTGCATGGGGTGTATTCATCAAAGACATGACTCAGATTGTTCCTGTTTTTGTGCAGATGCTGATGTTTCTCTCGCCAGTGTTTTACCCGGCGAGTGTGGTGCCTGCAGCATTGCAGCCTTTATATCGCTACAACCCCTTGAGCACTATTATCGAAAGCCTCCGTGCATCGGTCGTGGGTCATCCGATTGATTGGTCGGCATGGTTCTTAGCGTTTACCGTCAGCATATTCGCCGCTGTGCTCGGGTATGCCTTTTTCCAACACAGTCGCGATGAGTTTGCCGATGCCCTCTGACGACATCGCCATCTCGGTTAAAAACCTCACCAAGACTTACCGCATCTTCGGTCACCCGGGAGATCGTATTAAACAAGCGCTGACCCTGGGTCGGATGAAATTTCATCGAGAATTCACCGCGCTGCAAGATGTGTCGTTCGAGATAAAAAAAGGCGAAACAGTCGGCATCATTGGCCGCAATGGATCGGGTAAGAGCACCTTGTTGCAGTTGATTTGTGGGATTCTAAAACCGACATCAGGCAGCGTGCAGGTGAATGGGCGGGTGTCGGCCTTGCTTGAGCTTGGGGCGGGATTTAACCCTGAATTTACCGGGCGGGAGAACGTTTATTTTCAGGGTGCTTTGATGGGATTCTCCCAAGCTGAGATGGCAGTGCGTTTCGATGAGATTGCTGCCTTCGCAGATATCGGGACTTTTATTGATCAGCCGGTACGAACATATTCAAGTGGAATGTTTGTACGGCTGGCGTTCGCTGTAGCCGTTCATGTGGAGCCTGATATCTTGGTAGTGGATGAAGCTCTGGCTGTAGGTGACGCACTGTTTCAAAAGCGTTGCTACAATCGTTTACGTAAGATGCAAGAATGTGGACTCACGTTGATTCTTGTTTCGCATGACCACGAATTGGTGCGTACCCTAACTGAGCGCGCGCTACTTCTCGATAGTGGGTCGGTGCTGCACTGGGGGGATACCCGGGAAGCGACACATCGATATCGGAAAATTCTTTTTGAGGGAGAGGCGCTTTACTTGGCGAAGCAGTCGCCCCATGCCACTCAGCCGCGGCAGCCAAGAGCAAATGGCAATGATCCGACCTACGGCATCGGCGGCGCCACAATAAACAGTTTGCGTATCATGGGTGCGGATGGTGCTAGGCGTGAAGTTTTTCAACCTGGAGAGATATTGCGGTTTGAAGTAGCCATCTCGATGGATGCTCCTTTGGAGCATATCAACGTGTCCATTGTCATCAAAACCTTGCAAGGACTGAAAGTATATTCTTGGGGGACATTCAATCAGGACATCATGACATGGGCAAATCATGGAGCTGAAGATGTTTTTTGGAATAAGAGTTTTCAGAAAGATGCGGAAGTGTTTGTCACCTTTAGTTTCGAGGGGAACCTGGGAGCCGGAGATTATGAAGTCCAGACTATAGTTTCGCGCGAGTTGGACAAACAATATGGCTCACAACAGGTATTGCATTGGCGTGATGAAATGGGCTTTTTCCGCATCGAAATGAATCCAAAAGAATACATGTTTGGTGGAATCTGCGACCTGCGTGGGCGTGTGGTGGCTCATGGTTGATTATGCTGAACTTTATAACGGCTATTGGCAGCGACCAGACAGGATGGGTGAATCCTCTTTTGACGACCCAGCACCCATTGCGTGCCAAATACTGGCTACTTGTGGCTCAGGTCGGATACTTGATGTGGGTAGTGGCATGGGGGCATTGGTGTTGGAGCTCCTTAGGCAAGGAGCGGATGCTTATGGCGTGGATGTATCTACAGTGGCGGCCAGCCGAGGCAGCCGCCATGCACCAGGGCATTTTTTTACGGGTTCTATCCTCGCGCTGCCTTTCCCGAATGATAGTTTTGATACGTTAATTAGCACTGACTGCCTTGAACATTTAGCCCCTAGCGACGTTACATTGGCGCTTAGAGAGATGTATCGAGTATGCCGCCGCAACCTTTTCTTGCGCGTGGGTACAGCAAAGGACCGCGATGATCTCTGGCATCTTACTGTAGCGCCACGGGCGTGGTGGGAAAGCACCGCTTTTGAAATCGGTTTTCGCAAACACTCTGCCTATTACGCAATCAACCCCTTTTCCAGTCTTGAGAACGAGGGAAATACAATCACGGCGCCTTTGGAGAAAATCCCTGCAAAAACGCTTACAAATTATTCTCTAGCATATTTATTAAAGCACCGTGAGTTACATATGGATATGTCTAGAGAAACAGGGCGGCGCTCAGATGCGCATATGGCTCGATACCAATTAGTAGCTCCGTTTGTTCGTGATGGAGATACGATTCTTGACGCTGCGTGTGGCATGGGTTACGGCAGTTGGATGCTCGCCTGTCAAACGAATGCGGGTCGAGTGATTGGTGTTGATCTGGACCAAGGGGCAATTCAATACGCCACAGATAATTTCGTATTACCGGATGCACGCCTTTCCTATAGAACTGCTGATGTCCAGCACTTGGATTTCATACCTGACAATTCAATTGATGTGTTCGTGTCTTTTGAAACCTTGGAGCATGTTCCTTCTCCAGATAGGCTGATCGCAGAAGCCAAGCGCGTATTGCGACCTGGAGGCCGCTTTATTGCGAGCGTTCCAAACATGTGGGTGGACGAGAACGGTAAAGACCCAAACCCCAACCACTTGCATGTCTATGACTGGCAACGCCTTCATAAGGAAGTTTCTACAAATTTCCTCACTGAGGCAGCATTTAGCCAGATTGCCGGAGGGGGCATGAAACTAAGCAATCATCCTCGCTCAATACGCAAAATCGACCCTCAAAATGAACCCCAGGTTGCTGCAGAATGGTGGTTGGTGGTGGCAATGAAAGATCCAGTGTGTGTGGAAGAGGTCCCTTACGAAGAGAGGGCGCTTCACTGGGACGGCGATCCCCCAAACGTGGCGGCCTTCGCCAGGGATTATGCTAACCCTTGGTTGGTGCGAGGGATGGTTAGTATGAGTTGGCGCATTACCAACCGCGCTCAGCTTGAGCATATAGCCCAAAGGATTGATAAGACCGCGGCGGTTGGCACGGTGGACGCTGGCGCAGCGCTCTGTGTTCTTGCCTATCAATTGATAGACTCCCCTGAGCACCTAACAATGACCACCCTTGATTTGGTATCTACCAAGATCAAGAGCCAGACTGCTGCCAGTTCCACAAAAGCTCAATGTCATCGTTGGGTGATTTCTCTTTACTATGTCCTCGGACTGCTATGGCAAGCAGTTGGGGAAAGAGAAAAGGCCGCCGAATCATTGGCGAAATGTGCTGCTGAGGATCCCTTGGTTTATAGCCCCATTCTGGCTACCAAGACAGTAGATGCATGTCGACGAGTAGGGGATCTTCACTTTTATGCGGGTAATACGGAAGTTGCAAAGGAATACTGGAAAAAGGGAATCCTTCAAGCAGAGCAAGCGATGCGTGGTGACTGGCGGGAAATATATGGCGATCTCGGAAGGCCATTATTCTTTGGGTTGCGTGAGGCCGCCCAAGTCCTGGACATTGCCAGTCGGTGTGCCGACAACTTGAACCAACTTGCAGTTCACGGCACAAGACGTGGTTTACCCGCTGAGGAGAGCTTCGTTTCCCGCTTGGAAAACAGCGATGCAAGATGGAAGCAAGCATTGATTAGCCTGGATGAACTGCGGGCATCCCCGGCAGCGCGCTTGCAACGAGCACTACAGGAAGATTCCCCGACGCTACGACGGGCCATAAGGATTTTATATCTTCTGGGAATAATCCTGCTTCCAACACGAGTTAAGTCGATACTGTCACCAATGGCTTCCACGCTGCGGAAATACTTTGAAAATAATTGATGCATGCGATTTTAACTACCAAAGAATATTGTTTTCAATGGGCTTAGCACTATGAGTGCCGAATGTGAAACCATGAAAATTATACTGACCACGCACCTTTTTTTGCCTGACTTTTCTTCGGGAACCGAGGTACTTACATTCAGCACAGCGAAAGAACTACAAAGACAAGGGCATCGTGTAGAAGTTGTAACTGGCTTTTTGGTTTTACCAGGGTCACCAATTCCTCAGCGCTTTGACAGTTATGAATACGAAGGGATACAAGTTAGAAGGTTTTTTTATAACTCAGAGCCAGTGGGGGCGGAGCGAAACATTGTTGAGGAGGAATACAATAATACATATGTGGCGCATTGGTTCCAGGAGATTCTGAAATACTTTAAGCCAGATATTGTGCATTTCTTCCATTTGGCGTTTCTTTCAGCATCTGTTGTAGATGAATGTCAGAAAGCAGAAATTCCTAGGGTGATGACTCCAACAGATTTCTGGTTAATTTGTCCGACGAGTCAACTTCGGCTACCAGGGAATGCGCTATGTAGAGGCCCTGATAAGGATGGAGTCAATTGTATGCGGCATGCCGTTTTCAATCATCAACCCCGATATATTGCTCGAATTTTCAACAGACTCCCCCGCTTGCTTATCGTAGCAATGATTTGGGGGGCTAACCATGGATTATTTTCATGGTCAAAGTTATCTCCAATGGTCCGTGCCCTTAACCAACGAACTAGTTTTCTCAAGCGGCGAATGAACATGCTGGATAGAGTGATTGCACCTACATATCTTATGGAGCAGATGTTGGTTGCAAATGGCTTAAGTCAGAACAAAGTGGTTTTTAGCCGGTTTGGGATCAGCGCCACAGAATCAGTTCCTAAGTCACAACTGCAACAAACAGATAAATTGCGTATAGGTTTCATTGGCGGTTTGACCGAACACAAAGGAGCACATTTGCTCATTAGCGCAATTCGTTTGCTACAAAATATGCCATCTTTAGAATTGAAGATTTATGGCAATCACAAAACAGACCCCCAGTATTTTAAAAAATTAACTCAGCTTGCATATGAAGATCAACGTATTCACTTTTGCGGAACATTCCCAAACGAATTAATCGGTGAAATTTTCTCTGAACTCGATGTATTGGTTGTTCCGTCCATCTGGTATGAAAACACGCCACTTGTTATTTACTCCGCACAGGCGGCTGGTTGCCCTGTGCTCGCCACTAACTTGGGTGGCATGGCTGAAGTGGTTGAGCATGAAAAAAATGGTCTGCTATTTGAGGCTGGCGATGTTACCGGTATAGCCAATACTATAAAGCGTCTGGCGCTAGATCGCGGTTTGCTAAAACGGTTGGCTGGAAATGCTAAAGCTCCTAAGGCTATTTCAATATATGTCGCGGAGTTACTCGTCATCTATCATGATGTTTTGAACCCAGCGACTAAATAACGAAGCTCAGTGGGAAGAGTATTTTAAAAAAGCAAGAAAGCTGTTGTTCGTGTATTCCAAGAGGAGGCATTGATTAAACTGCTGCCTATCCTTCTTGGGTTGTTATTGAAAACGTAGGGAATGTCAAAAATGGGGATTCTGGAGATCATATGTATGAGCGGCTGAAAAAGTTTTGGCGAAATAGTGCTTCATATGTTTACGCTAAGTTTGTGATGGATGATCGGCTGAAAAAACTGTTGAAATATGGCGTTTCATATGCTGACGCGAGTGAAATATTACCCCCAGTCGGTATCCCTTCTAATTTTTTTGATAAGACCTATCTGTCAGATCAGAGTTGGTGGAAAGAAAAGGCGCAAGCTTGGTGGCTTGAGGAACCAGAGTGGGAAGAGCTGTTACGCCGCGATCAGGCTCCAATTCCGGACCGAGAAAATCGTGAGGGGTATTTCGCAAAGCACCACCTTGCCTTTTGGATTTCAGGCTATCGTGATTATCGCAAGACGATTGCCGCTGTTGAGCCATACGGAATACGTGGCGGAAGATTCTTCGACTTTGGAGGCTCTACCGGTCGCGTGTTTCGTCATTTCGAGTTTCAGAGTGATCAATGGGACGTATGGTCGTCTGATTTCAAACTAAGCTCTGTTGGATGGAATCAAACCCATTATCCAAACTCAATAAAAGTCTTTTTGAACAACAGCAATCCATCGCTGCCGTTGCCAGATAGCTATTTTGATTTAGTTTCGGCCTTTTCCGTTTTTACACACATTAATGAGACAGAAACCGCTTGGCTTCTTGAGCTCAGACGGATATTAAAGGTCGGTGGCATCGCTTACATCACCATACATGACGAAGCTACTTGGTTAAACATGGTGCCAATGATAAAGAATAAGGTGGAAAAATTTCGCCCGGATATTGCTGATCTTGTGGAATTACCCGAAGGAAAAACGGTAGTTACATTCCGAGATGATGATCCTTACAATTGTCACGTTTTCCACGGCCGTCAATACATTGAAAATGTGTGGGGGCGTTTCTTCGAGATTTGCGAAATAAAATCGCTTAACCATGACCAGCAGGCCGTGGTTATTTGCCGTAGACCGGATTAACCGAGCCAAAACAAGTATTTGCTCAAGCTCAATTGCCGCAATGTGGTGAAATCGGTGGCCGGACGCTATTTTAATTCGCTAATGTTTATTGGGGGCTGCGCTCGGTAAATTTGGTAGTAAGTTTTTCGTATTACAATTTAGCCTCGGTGGGCGTCACCGAGCATATCTTGGTAAGCTCAATCCTGTATTTTATCGGTCGAAATGAGCCATGCTCGTTGACATGCGCCCATGTGTCGATATAAGCCGTCCACAATCCCAAATGTAAATGCGCGCACCTTTGCAAAACGCTGCTTTTCAAGGGTTGCCATAAAAAGGAGTCCCAGTGCCAGACGTGTAAGTCTTCTTAGGCACCATCCTGGCTCTTGTCGCCAGTATTCAGTGATTGTTACGATGCTGTTGCGGGCAATGTAGTACTTCCTAAGTGGAGGGTGGTTTGGTAGAGACCCGAAAAAGGGCAGAGAAACCCCTCCTAAACTTCCAACGCTATGTGTCATGGCTGGTTTGGCACTAATGACGACTCGGTGTCCGAATGCACGCATGCGTAAGCAAAACTCATGATCGACCTGGTCAATGAAAAAGTCTTCTCTGAAACCACCCGCAGCATGAGCTGACTTCGCGTCAATCAAGGTGCCTGAGGTGATCACGGTTTTGCTATCCATGCACAGACTGCCCCCTGTGTCAGAAACGGCCAGCTTTCCTAATTGAGGGTCAACATAGTTGCTTCCAATCACTGATGGTTTAAGTTCGCATGCTTCATAAGTGTTAATGAGGGTATCTAGCATGTCAGGAAAACACTGGGTGTCTTGATCGAGCGTAAGGATCCAGTTGCTTCCTATAGACAAGGCGTGATCAAGGCCCTGATTAAGGGCTACGGCAATGCCGAGGTTCTGTGGATTTGTGAATATTTTTAGCTTGGCTTCATTTCCCCTCATTAATCCAGCAAGTCTCTGCTCGCGGACTCCAGTGGGTGTGTTGTCCACAACAAGCAATGCATCAACTTGCGACAAAATGGTTTCGAGGCGTGACCCAAACGCTGGATCAGGATAGTAAGCGACAACAATTGCGCATACACGTCTATTGCTGCTGGAGGAGATTTGAGATATTGGTCGATCGGGCATGAATAGGTCTTACTTTATTTTATATGGACGACTTATTTCCATGCTCGAGCCAGTTCCAAGTATGCCGTAATCCCTCTATCAGATTCGTTTGAGGTTGCCAGTCCAAGCGTCTTTTTAGATGAGAACTATCTAACACAACTTTACGAACATCAGCTTGACGAGTTGGGCGGTAGTTGACTTGTATACGTAAATTGCAAACCGATTCGATATGGGCTAAGACTTGGTTTATTGAGTAGCCTATGCCACTGCCAAGATTATAGCTTTCAGAGTCCTGCGGTAGGCCTGCAAAACGAATACAAGCTTCAACGACGTCATCGATATAAATATAGTCACGAACACTTTCGCCGTCACCCCATATTTCAGCAGTTGTAGCATTCCGGGCATGTTCCAGTAGCGTGCGTATCAAACCAAATCCAGCTCGCAGCATTTGCCCTGGTCCATAGATATTAGATGGGCGAAGAATGGTCGTGGGGTGGCCTGTCCCTGAGAAAGCATTTAGAAAGCTTTCAATCGCAACTTTGCCAGCGCCGTAATAGGAAAGTGGTGCAGTGCGGGTTTCTTCGGTGACCGGATTGGTGTCTGGATTTCCATAGATAGTGCCACCAGATGAGAGAAAGATGAGATGTGTGCTTGGCCATTGCTGCATCGCCTCCAGCAAACGCAGACTCGGCGTTAGATTTTCCAGTTCTTTGGTTGGGTGGCGAGATGATGTTCCTGGTGTGGTGGCGGAAGCGAGGTGAATGACAGTCCCACAATGTTCTGCCAATGATCCGAGTAATTCCGGATCACCCAAATCACCAACATGTAACGAGACACTTGGGATCAGCTGAGGTTGATGGCTAATCATCTCGACTTGTTTGCCAGCTAACACCAGCCTCTGTGCTAGTGCGGCACCAATAAAGCCCCCCCCCAGGAGTAGAATGTGATCACGGGCCATATTTATTGATCCAATATACGGCGGTAAAGGGAGTGATACCGGGCGGCGCAGTCATCCCAAGTGCCAACGGTTTTCTTTATCAAGGCCTTCGCTGTCGCACCGACGATCTGATTGGGCTCTGATTGTTCCAGCCATTCCAGTGCCACCGCAGTTTCATCTTTCGTTCTTGCTAGGCAACCAGTTTGTTGATGCAGAATTAAGTCCCGATGTGCGGGTAAATCTGAAGCGATGATAGGCAGACCTGCCGCCATTGCTTCTAGCATCACTTGTGGACACCCTTCGTCGTGTTGGCTAAGTGTAAGGAGGCCGGTGGCTTTTGGAAACCAATTCTGCGCAAGGTCAAGAGGATGTGTCGGACCGTGGTAAATCACCCATGGAGGTAGCGGTAATGTTTCTTGCATGGGGCCAAATAAGTGTAATTGGCGATTATCGTCAAAAAGGCCCTCACCCCATTCAAAGAGTGTCCCTATTTTTTTTTGAGTAATGCGGGTTACCGTGATCCACAAGCTTGGTTGTACCGGTGTTCGTATAATATCAAACCAGATTTGATCGACGCCAAATGAAACGAATTGAATATCCGCGAGATCGCCAAACATCTTTTTAATGGGAGTGATCATCCAATCTGCGTTTGGCGTAATAATGGTCTTGCGTTGTTGAAAGACGCGGCGTAAGAGTGCCTTTACACCAGGCAGTTGGAGCATCGTCATATCGCTACCCAGCACTGAAATGACTAAAGGAGTTTTAGTCCCCAGCAATGGGAGCGCATTCTGAAGCCAATTCACATGAATAATATCGGATTGCTGTTCACGGCGGAAAGTCTGATGCAGGCGCCAGAGAAGCCCCGTGGCCCACCATAGGCCTTGAATGGGGTGCTTTCGCAGTAAGTGTGCAATGCCACCATTTTCAGTCATTTCGTGTATCCATTTCAATTCACTGCTTGTGGCTGCAGTATTGATATGAGCAGGCAGGTTGCCGGGGGGCGCCCACAGGCGCAACGCTAAGTCAGGTTGTCGCGCCAGCGCCTCGGCCAGGTTGTAAATAAAACGGCCTTTCCAATCTTGCAGGTTCGTGGGGAAAGAACTGCTAACCATGAGAACATTCAATTGAACAGCCCTAATCGTCACTGATGTCGGAGTCTTTATAATGCAAAGCAGAAACTTGTTCAGAAACGATACCGATGAGGAATGTGAGGATTGAAGAAATAAACAAAAGTGCGCTCATGTTGGTGAATCGCCCCACCGTCAGATAAGTGAAAAGGTAATATAAAAAACCAATCCCAAAGAAGCCTGCGCTGATCGGTAAAAACAGTTTTTGCGGCGAATAGAGCGTTCCAATCTTGATGATAATTAGCAGAAAACGCGCGCCATCACGCACCGGCCTAAGATGGCTAATGCCAATTCTTTTGGGACAATGGGTAGGTACATACGCGACGTTATATCCCGAGCGGAAAAAACACATCGTGATGGTGGTCGGATAGGAAAAGCCATTGGGCAAGAGATAAAGAAACTTGCGAAATTTTCTTGCGTCTACGATACGAAAACCCGAAGTCAGGTCTTCTACCTTTTGACCAACCATCCAGGTGGCGAAACGGCTAAACAAATCATTTGCAACGGCACGTTGGGTGCTGGCTTGTGAACCAGGCGTTCTTGCGCCAACGACCATATCATAGCCCTCATTGAATTTATCGAGGAGGATTGAAATATCGGCGGGCTGGTGTTGACCGTCGGCATCCATAAAAACCAGAACTTCGCCTTTTGCCGATCTGGCGCCAGATTTGATAGCCGCCCCATTCCCTTTCGGATAAGGGTGATTGATGATGCGAATGGGATAACTTGAACAAACTTCGAGAGTCATATCACTTGAGCCATCATTCACAACAATGATTTCCGCGCTAGGCAATATTTTTAGCAACTCGGGTAAGAGCTGCCGTAGGCCTTCAGCCTCGTCTCTCGCGGGAATAATTAAACTTAAAAAAGCTGGATTCATGCCGATTACCGGTAGTGAATATTCAAAGGTTCAAAGATCTTTTGATATGCCAAAATAGTGATGGCAGGCTAAGAACTACGTTTTTGTTCAGTAATGATGTATGGATTTTTCAAGATGTGATTAATCCTACTGATATTGAGGGTTATCGGCAAGTTTGTTCAAAAAGTAAACATATTCTTCTTCGTGAGATTTGCGTACTTGAACTTATAACGCTCCATTGTGTTGTATGGAATCTCTTTTTTAGTATTATGACCTGGTTGGATTTAGGGCATATTGATGATGGTTAGTATAAATAGGGATAACTATTAGTCAGATAAAGGTATCTTTGTGGAGGAACGCAAATGGTTTTAAGCTGGTTTGACGCTAAGGAAGCCAAGGAATTTGGAAAGTCTTTGGCTCAGTTTTATATCGATCAAATTCCAGTCGGTATGACTGGAGGAGATAAAAAAACTTTGATTAGGAAAAAAGAGGCGCTCGACAAATTGTTTAACAAAATGGCCCATTTTAAACGAGAACATAAGCTAAATATCTATAAAAAAGCGCAATTGGGTAATGCGTTTAAATGGTCATTAGAGGAAGCTGGGTATGATCCAAAATATGTAGATCAATTGACGAAAGAGTTGATGGTTATGCGCTAACTATGCGGATTTTTTCAAAAGATAAATAATGATTTATACATTTTAAAGACTAGCGAATGAAGCAAACACCAATACACTTTAACTATAACGCCGATATCCTCAGAATGATGCCTAAAAATCTTAAAAGGATTGTCGAGGTAGGTTGTAGCAGCGGGGCGCTGGCAAATGCTTACCGTCGCGAAAATGTTGGGAGTGAATATACCGGGATCGAAATTGAACCCGAATTTGCCAAAATCGCCCAGGAATACTGTAGTGAAGTCGTCCTTGGAAACATCGAATCATTTGATGATGCAAAGTTTCTCAAGCTATTTCCATCTGACTGTTGGATTTTTGGGGATACATTAGAACACCTTTATGATCCCTGGGCGCTTCTTCGCCGTATCAAGCCACATCTGTCACAAGATGGGCAAATTGTTGCCTGCATTCCAAATGCTCAACATTGGAGTATTCAAGCCAGCCTGAATGCGGGTTTATTTAGATATCAGGATCAAGGCTTGATGGATCGTACCCATATCCGCTGGTTTACCAGAACAACAATTCTTGATTTGTTTGATTCGACTGGGTACACAATTGTTGAAGGATATCCGCGTGTGTTTGATGAGCCAGCAAGAGATGATGTTCTTCCATCTATTCGCGCCATGGCACTTGCCACTGGCGCAGATCCGGAGATGGCGGTTAACGATGCAATTCCCTTGCAATGGGTCGTGAGAGCCATCCCAAAATAATGATTGAAGTTGATTTGGCTGTTCATCGAGAATGCCCTAAATGGGCAGACGATTGAAATGTTCCAATAGACAAACCTGTCAGGTATTAAGAGATGATTGAAATTGTAAGTGCTACCCGGCTACCAGAGAGTGAATTCTGGGATAAATCAGCTTTAGGGATTTCTTTACGTCGCCTGGCCCAAGACCAACGTCTTACTGCGCGGGTCGCTTTTGAAAATTGCCGAGGACTTTCCGAGGTGTTCAACGAGAGTATCGATGCGCCGGAAGATTCAGGGGTGTTGATTTTTATTCATGATGATGTGTGGATCGATGATGATGACTTTGTCGATAAGGTGATTGCAGGTTTGAAAGCCTACGACGTTATTGGCCTTGCGGGCAATCGGCGCAGAATAAAAAAACAACCCGCGTGGGCCTTTGTCGATGAAACCCTAACCTGGGATAGCAAGGAAAATCTAAGTGGTGGCGTAGCCCATGGCCGCTTTCCCTTTGGGGAGATCTCGTTATATGGAGAAGTTCCAGCAGAATGTGAATTGCTGGACGGGGTTTTTCTGGCGGCACATAAAAATAAACTGAGGGAGCAGGGGGTGCGATTTGATCCTCGGTTCAATTTTCATTTTTATGACTTGGATTTTTGCCGGACCGCAAAATTGCTGGGCTTGAAATTGGGAACTTGGTCAATCAATTTGACGCACCAAAGCATCGGAGCATTTGGATCGGCGCAATGGAAGAATAATTGTCAGCTTTATCTTGATAAGTGGGAAAGGGCGACAGCGACCCCGCTAAATATACACACGAGGGCGGGCGATCCGAATATTAGAGCTCTTGAAAAAAAAAGAACGGGCCTTTTTCAACAATTCAAGAAGGTTTTTTCTGGCCCTGCAAGCCCCAAGCCGGTGGAGCAAGAACAGCCTCGCGCACATTTAGAAATACCCCAGGGCGATTTGCAAAGCGAATTTGTGGAATACAAAAAACGCGGGAATGTCTATTTGGCAGAAAATAATTTGGAAAAAGCTGCCGAATGCTATGGTCATGCGTTGGCATTGAACCCTAAAGATGCAGATATCTATGTGAATTCGGGTTTTGTGTTAAAAGAACAATCTTATTTGCAAGATGCTGAGCGCTATTTGAAGCATGCGGTTTTATTAAACCCCCACTTAATTGATGCGCGTTATCTTCTTGGCTTAGTGTTCCAGAGCCGCGGGAATTTGGATTTAGCCATAGAGCAGTTCAATCAAGTGCTGAATATCAAGCCTGAGTTTGAAACAGCTTACGGAGATTTGAGTAATGCCTATCTGCAAAATGGCCTGATTGAAGAAGCCCAAAATATCCTGATAAGGGGCCTAAATTATTTTCCAAATAATGCGGATTTCCACCTTTCCCTGGGAAATTTATACAGTCAAGAGAGGGATTTTGAACAGTCGATTGCCTGCTATGCTCAGGTTTTATCCATTAATCCTGAGTATGTAGAGGCGCATGGGAATTGGGGCATTGCTTTGCAGGCGCAAGGCAAATTCGATGAGGCTGTCGAAGAGTATCGGATCGCACTTTCCAAACAACCGGATTATGCGGAAATGCATAACAACCTGGGATATGTGCTGCAATTGCAAGGAAAGTTGGATGAAGCGGTTGAGAGTTACTACAAAGCGATAGCGCTTAAATCGGATATAGAAGTAACGCACATTAATTTATTGAGCGTGCTTCATGCGCAGGGAAAGTTAGTCGAGGCGGAACAACATTACCGCTTGATGCTTGCGCGCAAACCAGAAGATGCAATTTTGCACGCCAATTTCGGAAATATTCTGCTGGCACAAGACAAGCTGGATGAGGCGATTGATTGCTTTCGGCAAGCGATTGTGATTAATCCGAATATAGAGGACGTGCATAATAATTTGGGATTTACGCTTGCACAGAAAGGGCGTCTTGTCGAGGCGGCAGAATGCTATCGCCAAGCGATCCTAAAAAAATCCGATTACGTCCGTGCGCATTGGAATTTGGCATATCTCCTCAGGGACCAAAGTCAATTAGAAGAAGAAATAACGCGTAATCGCTATGCGCTTTCGCAAACCCCCAGCGTGGCCATTCACCAATCACTTGGGTATGCGCTACGTGTTCAGGGTAAAGCGGAAGAAGCAATCAAACAATTTCAATTGGCATTGGCATTGAGGCCAACCAGTGTCGAGGCACATTGTCAATTGGGCGATGTTTATTTTGAGAGCAGGCAATACAAGGAGGCGGAAGCTTGCTTTCGCCAAGCAATCGCTTTAAATCCGCGTGACCCCGATGCACACAATGATTTGGGCCGCCCCCTGCAATTGATGGGCAGAATAGATGAGGCAATCGAATGTTATCGCCAAGCGATCCTGCTGAAGCCGGATTCTGCTGATAAGCATATTAATCTGGCGCAAGCATTGCAGGCGCAAGGGCGCAAGGAGGAGGCTATTCGGGTTTATCGACATGCGCTCATCATTCAGCCTGACCATGTGCGGGGCTGCAGTAATTTATTGTTTCTACTCAGCGGATACTCGAATTGTGCGCCAGCACAGTATTATGCCGAAGCGCAGCGTTATGGTGCGATCGTTACAGCCCTTGCTAAACCCTATACGCTGTGGCCAGCTGGTCATGGGAAACGTGAAGATCAGCCATTGCGGGTGGGTGTAGTCTCGGGTGATCTTAAAGAGCATCCGGTTGGATTTTTCTTAGAGTCCATTTTGGCGTATCTAAATCCAACATGCTTAACCTTGATCGCTTACCCCACCGTCACTGAGGGGGGAGATCGGCTGACTCAACACCTAAAGTCTCGCTTTGCTGCGTGGAAGCCGATCGCAGGAAAGACGGACAAAGACGCTGCGCAACTTATTTATAACGATCAGATTGATGTTTTGATTGATTTGGCAGGCCATACAGCCTACAACGGCCTACCGCTGTTTGCCTGGAAGCCGGCACCGATCCAAGTAAGTTGGCTGGGCTATTTTTCTAGCACGGGTGTCGCAGAAATAGATTATGTGTTGGCTGATCCAGTATCGGTTCCAGAATCCC
>JAHECG010000010.1:0-58917 GCA_024641855.1 Betaproteobacteria bacterium
ATCGCGACATCGTAAACGCGGCTGGTGAGGATTTTCTTTAAGTAATCGGGGCTGGCCATATTCTGGGTTTCAAAGCACGAAAACCCCTATTCTAATTGAGAAAATCCGCCTTAGGCGCTATCCTTCATGGTTTAGCCGATTTTGAAAGACTTTCATGACGCAAGACGAACTGAAAAAAGCCACGGCGATTGCCGCCCTGGAGTATGTTGAAGCTGGGATTATTGGTGTGGGCACAGGCTCTACCGCCAACCATTTCATTGATGCTTTAGCCAAAATTAAGCATAAGATCGACGGTGCGGTCGCCAGCTCAGAGGCTACGGCCCAGCGCTTAAAGGGCCACGGTATCGAAGTATTCGAGCTCAATAACGTGGGTGAGATGCCGGTTTATATCGATGGTGCCGACGAGATTACCGAGCACATGCACATGATCAAAGGCGGTGGCGGGGCGTTGACGCGTGAGAAGATCGTCGCCGCTTGCGCCAAAAAGTTCGTGTGTATCGCCGACGAAAGCAAGCTGGTAGACCGTTTAGGCAAGTTTCCTTTGCCGGTCGAAGTCATTCCCATGGCGCGCAGCTATGTTGCACGTGAACTGGTACGACTCGGCGGGCAACCAAAATTGCGCGAAGGATTCACGACAGATAACGGGAATGTCATCCTGGACGTGCATAACTTGGATATCATGAACCCAGTAGAGTTGGAAACCGCGATCAACCAGATTACCGGTGTGGTGACCAATGGCTTGTTTGCGCGTCGCCCGGCCGATATATTTTTGATGGGCACGCCCAATGGCGTCACGGTGATTAAACCGAGCTAGTCCTAACGCCATACAACTGTCACAATGAACCATTACCTTTTTAAGGTTTAAGGCTAAACGCCGGAGCGCAACATGCCAGAACATACTTCAAAACAGTTTGACCAAGAATTAGAAACCGTCCGTGCCCGCGTGTTGCAGATGGGCGGCTTGGTCGAAGAGCAAATCATCAATGCGATGGAGGCGCTGTCCACGGGCAATGTCGATCTAGCGAATACGGTGATGGCCAATGACCATCGAGTGAATGCGCTGGAAGTGGCCTTGGATGAAGAATGCAGCATGATCATCGCGCGCCGTCAGCCCACTGCCGGTGACTTGCGCATGCTGCTAACGGTGATCAAAACCATTACCGACTTAGAACGTATCGGTGACGAAGCGGCCAAAGTGGCGCGGATGGCCACCTTGATCTATGGTAATGATCGCATCGTGTCGCCACGTTTCACCGAAATTAAACACATGGCCACCATTGTGCTGGATATGTTGCGTAAAGCCTTAGATGGTTTTGCGCGTTTGGAAGTCAGTAATGCCACACAGATTGCGCGCTTTGATGAAGCGGTGGACGAAGAGTACCGCATGGTGTTGCGCCATCTCATCACCTACATGATGGAAGATCCGCGCACGATCTCCATGTTCATCGAAATCATCTTCGCCGCCAAAGCCATCGAGCGCATGGGCGACCACGCCAAAAACATGTCGGAGTACGTGGTGTATATGGTTAAAGGTAAGGATGTACGCCATACCACGGTGGAAGAGATCGAGCGAGAAGTCTCACGTTAAGTTAAGTATTACCCGTGCAGGAATATTCCACTATTGCAGCCGTTGATCTGGGTTCGAATAGTTTTCGACTCCAGATCGTACGTATTGTCGACGACCAGCTTTATCCGCTCGATTCCCTCAAAGAAACCGTCCGTCTCGCCTCTGGTTTAAGCGCTGACAAAAAACTCGATGACGCAGCACAAGGGCGTGCCATCGCCTGCTTAAAGCGCTTTAACGAACGTTTACGCGACTTGCCACCTGGGGCGGTGCGTGCAGTCGGCACGAACACGTTTCGCGTGGTGAAAAATGCTCAGCAGTTTTTAGCGGATGCTGAAGCGGCCTTGGGTTTTCCGATCGATGTGATTGCCGGGCGCGAAGAAGCACGTCTTATCTACGTTGGCGTTTCGCATGGCTTGCCGCCGTCTGCGGTAAAACGCTTAGTCGTCGATATTGGTGGCGGGTCTACCGAATGCATCATCGGCGAAGGCTATCAGCCACACGAGATGGAAAGCTTGTATATGGGCTGTGTGAACTTCACACAGCGCTTTTTTGCCGATGGAAAAATCACCAAATCCGCGATTCAACAAGCCGAATTGGCTGCACGGGCCGAGGCGCAGAGCATCGCTGCCAATTTTGTCGCGGGCCATTGGACTGAAGCCATCGGCTCATCCGGGACTGCACGGGCACTGGCCGATGTGTTGCAACAAAATGGCTGGGGCGATGGTGGGATTACGGCGCAAGGCTTGGAAAAATTGCGTGGCCTGTTGATTAAAGCCGGCGATGTCAAAAACTTAGTGGTACCTGGTTTGCAGGCAGATCGCATTCCCGTACTGCCGGGTGGTTTTGCCATTATGGCCGGCGTGTTCGCCGAATTTGAAATTGAAAATATGATCGTGGCTGGCGGCGCGTTGCGCGAAGGTGTGTTGTACGATTTACTGGGTCGCTTCCATCATCACGATCAGCGCGATCTGACAGTGACGCATTTCATGAGCCGCTATCATGTGGATGCCAAACAGGCGGCGCGGGTGGAAGCGTTGGCGATTAACCTGTTGGAGCAGGCCGGCGGACAAAACGAAAATAATTTAGAGATGGCTAGCCATTTACTGGCTTGGGCGGCGCGCTTGCATGAGACTGGAATCTCCATCGCCCATGCTGGATACCACAAGCATTCTGCTTATATTCTTGCGAATGCTGATATGCCGGGTTTTTCCAAACTCGATCAAGCGCGTCTGTCTCTGTTGGTACGGGCGCATCGCGGCAGTCTGGCCAAAGTCGCGCGCGAGCAAACATTGGTTGATGCGGATTGGGAACTGATCGCCATCTTGCGATTGGCGGTGTTGCTGTGCCGCAATCGTCGCGACTTAGAACATGGCGCCATCAGCTTTCAGCGCAAGCCGAGTAAGGTCAAGCTGACCCTGGCGCCACAATGGCTCGCCGAAAATCCCTTGAGCGAATATCTGTTGCAAGACGAAATCAAGCAATGGAAGGCGATCAGCCGCGAGCTGGCGGTCGTGTTTTCTTGATTCGCAGAATTATCTTTTTGCTATCGCTACTGTGCCTGAGTGCGGCGGCCCATGCCGATTTGCAATCCGGACTCGACGCCTACAAGGCAGGAAATTACGCCGCAGCGTTAAAAGAATTTAAGCCGCTGGCCGCCCAAGGCAATGCTGATGCCCAAGTGAATTTGGGATTTCTGTATGCGCGCGGCCATGGCGTGCCGCAAGACTACAAAGAAGCCGCGAGTTGGTATCGTAAAGCTGCCGAGCAAGGCCAATCCGATGCCCAATTCAACCTGGGCAGTTTGTATTACGATGGCTTGGGCGTGAAGCGCGATTTCAATCAAGCAGCCGAGTGGTACCACAAGGCGGCCGAGCTCGGGCAGATCGATGCCCAATATAATCTAGGTTTGATGTATGCCACTGCCCAGGGCGTTCAGGAATCGCTGGTGCAATCCTACAAATGGCTAGCCATCGCTGCCGCGCTTGGGGATAAGGAAGCGGAAGAGAGTAAAAAGCTTGCGGAAGCCAAAATGAGCTTCGAACAAATCAATGAAGCGCAAGCCTTGGTTCAGGCCTGGTGGGCGAAGCGTAAGTGAGCCGCTGTTAACCCAAGCGTCGTAGCGGATCTTGACGATAAAATAAGTTCAGTTGTTCATAGACCTTAGGGTAATCGCTTACCAGCGCTAAGGGATTTTCAAAAAATACTTCGCTCAGCACCGCAAAAAATTCAGCCGGTGTTTCTGCCGCATAGGCATCGATGGACGAGGTATGCCCCATAGTGATGCGATGGCAAAAGTCCTGGAAGGCTGTGCTAAAAGTGGTACTCCAAGCCAACCGATCCATGTTCGCATGCAAGGGTGGGAAGCCATCGGCAGGGCCGTTCAACATATCCAATTTATGCGCGAATTCGTGCACGACGACATTATGGCCGTGTGCCGTGTGGATATTCTCGGCATCGTGCCACGATAAAATCAATGGTCCGCCATGCCAGGCTTCTCCACTCAAAGGTGTGCGGGTATGGTGCACGAGCCCAATTTCGTCGCGATACTCACGTGCCGGTACGAACGTATCCGGATAGACAATAATCTCAACCCAGCCATCGTAATAATCCAGATCGAGATTCAAAATCGGCAAGCAGGCTTGGGCCGCGATGATCATGCGCATGCTATCGGTGAGCACTAGCCCGCCGGCAGCATTCATACTTTTACGCTGCAAAAACAACGTGACCCAGCGACGCAAGCGCGCCAACTCTTCAGCGGTCAGCCCATGCAATAAATGCAGCCGTGACACCGTCTCCTGCCAAAGCGCATCGTTCAATGGATAGCGTTTTAGCAGGTGGTTGCGCCGCCAGTTTTTGAAGAATATGAACATTCAAACTTGTAAGGCGAAGTTAGTTGCTGACCGCGCAATCTGTAGCGCCGGCATCCTTGCCGGCAACAGACGCGGCCAAAAATACAACGATAGTGCAATCCCGTTGCATGCGATATTTTAGGCGATATTCAGCTACAACTTCTTTTGCCAAAACAGCGCCTTCCCATTTTTGGGGTCGAGTTCGTATCCGGCAAAACCGCAGGCTTGATAAGCAGCCTGTGCAACGGTATTGCCTTCCAACACCTCCAGCGTCAGCTTGCAGCAACCCAAGCGCAGCGCAATTTCCTCTGCTTTGGATAGCAGTTGCTTCGAAATGCCGCGCCCGCGATACGCGGCAAGAACAACGATGTCGTGAATGTTTAGCAATGGCTTGCAGGCAAAGGTGGAGAAACCCTCCAGGCAAATGGTCAAGCCCACCGGTTGGTTTTCTACGAAGGCCAGAATGACATGTGCGCCTGGCCTTTTTTGCAGCGCGGGGACTAGATTTTGTTTTGCAAATTCAGAGAGCGGTGCTTTTCCGCCCATCTCATCTTTCGCATATTCGTTTAACAAAAAGACAAGCGCTTCGGCATGCGAAGGGTTGGATAAATCTGCGATCGTAATTTCCAGCATTGTTAGCGTAGAGAGATTTGAAGCCGTTGGCGGAAAGTCCGAGTGGGCGAAAAAAACACCTCAAATAAACTGTTAAGTGGCCAGTGTATTTAACTTGAAGCATATTATATTCGAGTAATTCAGTATCTTACTCATTGTAAATTTGGCTTCTATCTATTCGATTAAAGGATTATCCGACTAGCTTGTTGAGTTGTGCATTGGAAAGACCAGAGCGAACTTCTTGAGCGATTGAACCACAGGATGCAAGCGATACACTTACAACGATGATAGCCGAGATATGGGCAAAATTTCTTATTTGTTTAACGAAATTGGACAAGTTTTTCTTCTGGTTGATATAGTTAACGACTGGCATTGGTGGTGTCGGGAACGTCGCTAAAAACAACATCACCTTTGATCCAAATTTGTAATCGTTTATGAGGAACACGGCATATCACTTTCCACTAACTCAATTCTGGAGAAGAACACTCTAATGTCTAATAAATTAACAATTTATTTTTAATGACCCTCAACATAACGATGAGCGACAAAATCACCAAGAGCAAACAAGAATGGCGACTCGAACTCACGCCCGAGCAATATCGCGTTTGCCGCGAAAAAGATACCGAGCGCCCCTTCAGCGGGCAATATTGGAATCACCACCTCAAAGGTCGCTATCGCTGTGTTTGCTGTGGTGAGCCATTGTTCAGTTCAGAATCAAAATTTGATGCTGGCTGTGGTTGGCCTAGTTTTTCGGCACCGCTCGCGGCGCAAAGCATCGCCACAGAAGCCGATTCTAGCCACAACATGCAACGCACTGAGGTGCTCTGCAGCAAATGCGGCGCTCATCTTGGACACGTGTTCACGGACGGCCCGCAACCGACGGGTTTGCGATATTGCATCAATTCCGTGGCGTTGGAGTTTCAAGGGGATCAAGCCAGCCCGTTTCAAAAAATATTGGATGCGAAGCGCGGTCGTGAATGAGACCCGGGTATTTGACCTCATACCAATAGGCGATGCGCTTTAGCAATCCGATGGCGTTGCCGATAAGATATATAGCACGGAGCTTGGGTAAACTAAGCAAATGGTTATTAAGGGAGTAAGGCATTTGTTGCTAGGGGTGAATAGGGTGGTAGGCTTGCGCGCATGCTTGCTTTTACTTGGGGCAGGAAGCTTGCTCGGCGGTTGCGCCAATTTAAGCTACTACGCCCAAGCGGTAGGCGGGCAAATGGATTTATTGCGCCGTGCCGAACCGGTGAACGAGGTGATCGAAGATCCTCGCGTGAGTCCAAGTATTAAGCAGGCATTGTCTAAAGCGGTGCAATTACGAGCATTCGCCAGCCACGACTTGCGCTTGCCCGATAATCAAACTTTTACCCGCTATGCCGATTTGCAGCGGCCTTATGTGGTGTGGAATGTGTTTGCGGCGGAAGAGTTCTCGACCATGCCTAAGCAGTGGTGCTTTATCGGCGTGGGTTGCGTTAGTTATCGTGGATTTTTTGATCAAGCCGATGCTGAAGCGTTTGCCGCTGAGTTACGTGGCAGCGGGAATGATGTGTATCTGGGCGGCGTTCCGGCTTACTCGACCTTGGGTTGGTTTAACGACCCCTTGCTCAATACGTTTATCGGTTACGCCGAAACTGAGTTAGCGCAGTTGATCTTTCACGAACTCGCGCACCAAGTGGTGTTTGTGCGCGACGATAGTGTCTTCAACGAATCGTTTGCGACGGCCGTCGAACTGGAGGGCGTGAACCGATGGTTGAGTCTGCATGGTACGGCCGAACAACGCGCCGCATTCGAGGCCGGGCAGCAGCGCAAAGCCGCTTACATTGAAAGTTTTTTGAACACGCGTAAACAGTTGGAAATGCTGTATGCCTCAAGCGCAAGCGTGGCCGATAAGCGCGCAGCCAAAGCGCAGCTATTGGATGCATTGCGTGCGAAGTTGGCGCATGGCAGCAAGCACCCTGAACGTTGGCTGACGCAGCAATTGAATAATGCCCAATTAGCTTCGGTTGCCACCTATACGCAACTTGTCCCGGCATTCCGTGCATTGTTGGCGCAGCAGCAGGGGGATATGGAGCGGTTTTATCGTGCGGTGAAGGACTTGAGCGAACTACCGCAGGTCGAGCGTAATGCTATGTTGCAAACAGCACTGGTACAAAGCACCAAAAAGCTGGCTGCTAATCAACCTTAATAATGCGGCGGACGTTCGTTACCTACGGGTCGATCGGGTGCTGCGTCTTCCAACTCCCGTACGTGTTCTACCAAGGAATCAATTAACGCCCGTTGGTGGTCGATTTGCATTTGCTGGCTGTGCACGACTTTGTTGAGTTCTTCGACCATGTCTTCCAGATAGACGATTTTGATTTCGATGTTTTCAAGACGGGCTTCGGGCATACGATTTACCTTAACTGTTTTCAGTATCCTAGCATGGGTGCCGAGCCTTTTTACGATGCATAGATTTCCAACCGGCATTATCGATGGGTACAGTTGTGTTTATCGGGAAGCTAGGGCGGGTTGATTTTTGCGGCCCTCATCTAAAGTTTGCCCGCTGCCTGGGATCGGCTAACATAGGGCCTTCTATTTTTAAGGCGTATTTCCCATGCAATCCGGCCCTAGAGAAATCACTAACGCATTTCGCCCCATCCCGCTTGATGTACCCGAAGGGATGAAGCCAAACGAATTTTTTAACAGTGCTGAAAATCTCAATGATTTGGTGCACAACAATGGCTTGCTGCAAAACCCAGAAGGTTTGCTGCTGTATCGCAAAGCGTTAGGCCATAGCAACGAATTCGATTGCTCGATCATCTACAACACGTCGCAAAGCATTCTTGACCCACTGGGCCGTCCGGTACGGCGCACGCAAGTACCGGAGCAGGTGAAGAATGTTTGGAACCGCATGAATCAGGTGATTATCGCCTACATGTTGGAGCGTTATCCGGATCCGGATGAGACGCTGGTGCTGGCAGGTGAGGCGAGTCTGGATGCGACCTGGCCACTGACTTCGCCGGGTGTGCCGAGTATCCGCATGCTGCACAATCACTTCATCGTGTTTAATAAATCTGAATTGCGTGATGCACCGTTGGCGGATTTAAATAATCCCAATCTCACTGATGGTGGTCAGCATTCGTTGTTTCAGTCTTATATGCGCGATGTGTATCGGGCCTTCTTCGACGAGTTGGATTTGCAAATTCTGCGCCCATGCCAAGACGGTAGTTGCAAGATCGCGCTCACTGGTTATCCACAGGGATTGCCAAGCTGGGAAGTGCAGGGCGGCGTCGATGCACTGAAAGAAGTGCGCTTCTGGAAAGAGTACGACACGATTCTGAAAGGCTTCATCGACTTTTACCGTACCTTTTTCACGCAAGTGTCGACGCGTAATGCGGCACTACCGCGTGATATCAATTTTTCGGAATTGGTCGAATCCAAATTGCAATTCAACAACGATTTTCTTAAGACAGCGAAGATGGTGCGGGACCGCTGCATCAAGGATGCAAAGTACGCTAACTCCATCCGCTGGCAGCCGGCTTTCAAGCAACTGATTTATCGCAATGACCAAGGTAAATTGATTGTGACCATCAGCCAAAACTCCATCGGTAATGCGATTACCGAATTGCTGGGCGTGGTGGTCAAGCGTACACCCGATGCCGAGGCCTATGCGCGTGCCGAACCGGCATTGATTGAAAAGCTTATAGCGGTACGGCAGCGTTTGGTGGAAGCAGATTTAGGCGCGGGGATCGCTACGCCGCACTGGGCTGCGGCTTAAGCTTATACGGGAGGGTAAGATGAACCGCAACAGAAGACAGTTTATGCTTGGGTGTGCTGCACTGACGGCGCTTAGTATTTTTTCTCCCTTATCTGTAGCAGCTAGACCGAAAGCCAAAAGTGCTGCCAAGGAGAAAGTTGCGTTTCAAATCAGCGAAGCGGATCCAAAAAAGCTCTATATGGCCCTCAATGCCGCCCAAAATGTGCAAAACACTTACGGTAAAAATAATGCTGTAATCGAAGTCGTCGCCTTTGGTCCCGGCGTGAGTTTGTTTACACTGGAATCGCCAGCCGGGCAGCGTATCGATGAGGCGATCAAAGCCGGCATCAAAGTCGTGATTTGCGAAAATACGCTGAAAAGTCAGAATATGAGCGAAGCGGATTTGTTGCCGGGTCTCAGTTATGTGCCGGGGGGTATTCTAGAATTGATGCAGAAACAAAAAGAAGGTTATTCATACATTCTGCCGTGAACTCCCAGCGCGCGCCGGGTGTATGCCATACCTAATTAGTCAGGAGCGTCATGAACGACACCATTCGCAATCTTCTTGGGCAAATCACTGCGCTCGAAGACCAGTTACGTATCGCCGTACGGGAACACGAAGAAAAGTTGCGCTATACCATTGAGGGTCGGCGCATTGCCTTTGAGCAATCCGTCAGAGAAGCGCATGCCAAGTTAAAGATGAGCGTGTTTCGTTGGGTCATCTCGATTCGCCCGCAAAACTATTTAACCGCGCCAATTATTTACGGCATGATCGTGCCGCTGGTATTTGCGGATTTGTTTGTCTCGTTCTATCAGGCCACGTGTTTCCCGATCTACAAAATCGCCAAGGTGCGGCGTCGCGACTATATTGTTTACGATCACCGGCACTTGGCGTATCTCAACTGGTTTGAGAAGTTTCATTGTCTGTACTGTTCCTACGCCAACGGCTTGCTGGCTTACGCACGCGAAATCGTTGCGCGTACCGAACAGTATTTCTGCCCAATCAAACACGCGCATAACATTTTGCACGCCCACGAGCGCTATCGCCATTTTCTGTCTTATGGCGAGGCCGACGCATATCATGTACATCTGGAAGAATTTCGCACCGAACTGGCGCGGGAAAAAGCACAAAGCGAAACGGCTTAGTTTTTTGGGGTAGTGGTTAATCCCGACAGCCTAAAGGGGACATCCTGAGCCCAACTCCTGTATACTAGCGCGAGGGGTTTGACGCTAGTCACTCAATTGCAGTTCATCCGCCCCCTTACTAACCCTGCAAGCAACTTACAATGCGAAGCGGACAACTCCGTGTTTTAAGCACGGGAGGTCAATACAGATGGCAAAAGAAGAGTTAATTGAAATGGAAGGCGTGGTAGACGAAGTTCTGCCAGATACGCGTTATCGCGTCACGCTGACTAACGGTGTTAGTGTTTCGGCTTACGCTTCGGGGAAAATTCGTAAAAATCACATCCGTATCTTGGCTGGCGATAAAGTTTCCTTGGAGATGTCACCCTACGATCTGACCAAAGCGCGTATCAGCTTTCGGCATAAGGATGAGAAGGCGCCGAGCTTTACACCGTCTAAGCCACAATTTCGGCGGCGCTAGGTTATTAGCGGTGCAGTCATTGCAGGCATAAAAAAACCCCGGCATGCCGGGGTTTTTTATTACCGAGACTACGTGATTACGCAGCTTGGATGTTTGATGCCTGTTTGCCTTTTGGGCCAGCGGTCACTTCAAAAGACACGCGCTGATTTTCTTGCAGGGATTTAAAGCCTTCTGCACGAATTTCGGAGAAGTGCGCGAAAAGATCATCGCCTCCGCCATCCGGTGTAATAAAACCAAAACCTTTAGCATCGTTGAACCACTTGACTATACCTGTTGCCATTTTTCATTCCTTAAATAAACATTTGAGCGACATGCTCGGATCTATCGAATATCAAGGAAAAGGAGGTCAACTACTATTGGAGAAGATACCGCGATTTGAGTCTTGAATCCCACAGACCAAGCTAGGATATCCTAAAACTCATTAAGTTCAAGATAATTCTCATTTATTTTTGGCGTAAGCCGAGGTTGGTTTTTGCGACTACTATAGCGAAACCAACGCAACAGGAGTTTTTGCCATGAGCGACAAAGTTAATAAGACCCCGGAGCAGTGGAAAGCTGAACTCACGCCAGAGGAATTTCAAGTGTGCCGTGCAAAAGGTACCGAGCGCGCTTTTACCGGGCAATACTGGGATAACCACGAAAAAGGTCAATACCATTGCACTTGCTGCGGTGAGCCACTATTTAACGCCGACACCAAATTTGATTCGGGCACCGGATGGCCTAGCTTCTGGGCGCCCGTTGCCGAAGAGCATATCGCCACTGAAACTGACAACAGCTTGTGGATGAGTCGTACCGAAGTGATGTGCAAAAAATGCGGCGCGCACCTTGGGCACGTGTTTAACGATGGCCCTAAACCCACGGGGTTACGTTATTGCATCAATTCAGTTTCGTTGAAATTCGAGCAGGAAAAATAACGCCAATATCTCCCGAACTCCCCTCTCCAAACAGCGGGAGAGGGGCGGGAGCGGCAGGGGAGCTTAATCTAGATTACGGTGCTGAAGGTGGCGTATGCGTAACGATGGTGCAGTTCGATTCGCCAGTCAGGGCATACGGATTGGTCGCGTCAAAATGGAACACGCCGTTGAAACAAATCGTTCCGACCTTGCCGGCCAACTTGCCTACGCCGGCGACTTCATGCAGGCCTGAACAACCCGCCATGCGAATGGTGAGAATGTTGGGTGTGGTGGGGTCGAAAGCAACAGGGCCATACGCAAAGATGGCGCGACCTTGCAATGGTACGCTTGGATCAGACGTCAGCGTGGAGCCATCTGGATATTTGAGCATGCAACCATCGCAGGTGAAATTGACGATGGCTGGGAATGGTTGTTGATTGAAGTCGAAAGGGTCGAAGGAAATTTTGGCGCCGGTGAGTTCTACGGTGTAAGCATCGTCGTCTTTACCTTTATTGTTGCCCTTTTCTTTCTCTGGGGTGTCAACAACGATTAACCCATTTTCCTTAACGCGAGGTGCACGACCTGTGGCGCTGATGTCATAAGTCGGTCTCCCATTTGTTGCAGTTGCAGGGCCGTTAAACGTGCCGGTGGCTTGAAAATTGTACAGTTGGTCGACAGGGTCGGTTGTTGCCGCGCCAGCGTTGGAAAAAGCGAATAAGCTGGAAGCGCATAGTGCAAGACTACCGAGGGTGTTAACCCATTTGATTTCATTCATGATGACTCCAAGATTATTGTTTAGATTTTTAGTAGGGTAAAAATGCGACTTGGGTGAAGCTTAGGCACCACTACTGGAGTATAAGCTGAAATAACTAATAAAATATGTTACATAAGTACTATATCGAAAGTGGTGTTTCTATTTTAACTGCCTAATTTTTTGTAAATAACAATATAAAACAACTGATTGCGATTTTTCGCGCTTGCGCTCACTGGAGTGAAAATGATGTTCGCGATATCAAAACAAGCATCGACAGACGAACTTGAATTAAATACCAGGTTGGAAGGTAAAAATTTTCGTCTGACGATGACTGAAGCTGCACATCGGGCTTTGGCGCAACGTACGACACCGCTGATAGCCGAGATGGAGTTTTATTTTTCTTGCTTGATTCGTCTACAAGTGCGCTTTTATGAAAGCGACGAATCTGCAACCGCTACGCCCATGACGCCAACACTCTCGGTTCGATTTCGCCCCGTGATGAGCCGTATCTGTGATGTGCACGTTGTTAAGGGGAGATCGCCCCTAGAGGATTTCCCCATCGTTAAGCGCGCGCCGTATGTGCCACACTGGTTACATCTTGATTACAAAAAAGGCGCGTGGGTCGGTTCGTTCGGTTATCAGTCCACGCGTTAATAACCGAGCACGATAACGATAGATTCCCGCATTTCGCTGGGGGGAGATACAGCACGCTTTTTTGCCGTATGCCTGGCAAATCTTGCCGCTTGGTTCTGAGGCTAACGCAGGTCGGCGCCCCTACCAATACCTTCTCTGTGCTAACTATATGCTTTTACTTGAAAAAAAATATCGTGATGTTTTTTCCCTTATCAGGCACGCGGTTTGCTCTAACAATCCTTATAAAAAGGAGTAAATCGTCATGGATATTGCAAACGCCAGTGTTTTGTACAGCAATGCTTTGTTTCAAACCCAAGTGCTTGGCTCGCTCTTCGGGACCAATTCACCTAGGCTAGGTGCGCAAACAAACGGATCCGGTATTGACGATCTATTTTCTTCCTTGCTGTCGCAGCAAAAGGAAAAAAGCAAGCCACAGACTGCGCTTGATTCTTTGTTGAATCAAACCAAGACGAAAGGCGGTCTCTCGGCGAACGGCCGCAATTTGTCGTTGTTTGACCCCGAGTCAGCGTACAACTTAGTGAGTTTTATCAATAGTCGCGATGTATTGTACAAAGCGCAATTTTCCGAGCTCAGTCAAATTCAATCGGGTGTTAGCCAGTTGAAGATTGCGGGCGCGGGGTTAAGTGAAATCAACGCCAATACCCAGCCCGCAGGTGTAGAGGCATTGCTGCAAAACTTTGTTGGTCGGTATAACCACTGGCGCGAGTCCTTCAACGCCGATGTCGAAACAGGCGGGCTACTGGATAATGTGCAAGCCGCCGAGGTCTCGCTGTTCGAACTTGAGGAGAGTGTGAACAATCGTTTCTTTGGCGCTACAAAAGGCATCAACGGACTCGGCGATTTGGGAATCAGCATTGATCCCAAGACCCACTTTGCGACGCTGGATAGCAAACAACTCATAGCCACTCTGACTGCCAATCCACAAGGTGCGGTAAATGCCATTCACGAATTCAGCGCAAATTTTGCACAGTCTGCGGCGCTCCTGAATTCGGATCACAATTTCATTCCCAACCAACTCGATAATCTTAGCCGCGCGATCCACTATATCAAGGACAACATCACGGCTTTGAAACAAGAGTTCGGTACGGGTGATGCCGCGCAACCGTCTGGGAAAATTGCGCAAGCACTTGCGGCTTATAACCAGACATACGCTTGAACAGGATAATGCACTCTCGTCGCCAGAAGGTACTGGCAGCGTGAGTGCTGAGAACATAAAGTCCGAACAATGTGCAAGAGCCGTTGCTATTGCATGAATCATGAATTCAGACCAGAGCAAACAAGGTCGCACGCGTTACATGCGACCTTAGTTTTGCCGATTACTTCTTCTCCACAATTAGAACCTGACATACGTGGTCGCTGATATTCTCGAGGGAGTGCGACTTGACGGGTTTTTGTAGAATGACAGAACCGGCTTTTACTTCACCCGGGGGCCGAGCCAGTGTGCCATCCGCTTTGAACACTTGGTTTTTGCAGTCGGTAATACGATAAGCCACATTCGACGGATGCCCATGATAGGCGTCGCGTTGACCGGGTTGCCAAGTCGCAAGTATGACTCGAAACTCGTCGTTCTCGGCGATGACTTTGTAAACGCCAGGTTCGGCCACCATCGCCAACGGCACATCCTCTGCTTGGGTCGCCATCGGAGCCACGAGCATCATCATGGCCGTTGCTGCGCCCGTCAAAGTTAATTTGTTGTGAATGTTCATGTTGACCTCCTTTGCTGCGCCCCTGTTTTGGCAGTCAGCGGGTAGGGCGCATTGTCCCCATCTTCCTGCCTGCATCTTGTTAACTTAGCTTCGCATTAAGACGCTTCTCAAAGAGCGATTTAAGGGAGTAAATCCATCTAATTATTTATCCCTTAATACATATATAGATCATAATATCTCAATAGTGAAAGCAATATTTAATCAATATGTTATATGGTTTGTTGGCTAGAGAATTAGAAGCGATCAGCGTTGTGGATAAGGCTCGTATTAAATCCGTGAAGTGCTGCAAAGTATATGGATAAGCTTAGTTTGCGCGGCCGCTCGCAAATAGGACCGATACGTTCAGCGGAATACCTTGTTCGGTGCTAAGTGCGGCAATTTCCGACAGATGTTGTTGCTTGAATTCGGTTAATTGCGTCGCGCTCAATTGCGCTACTAAGCCACGAAAACCGGCATACCAAATAATGCGCCACCAATCCTCGGGATCATTCAAAAAATAGCCAACATCGAAGCGATGAATTTGGATGTCACGCAAGCCTGCGCTGGCGTATAACGCATGTAAACGGTCTTCCGTGCTGATGCTGTTCCATCCAAAAGCAGGCGGCGTAATGTTGTAACGCTGTATACGTGTCAAAAACAGATCAAGATTCGGTTGGAATGCGTTTTGGTAAAACGAGCTGATCACGACTTGCCCACCGGGTTTGACTTTGCTGGTGATGTGTTGCAGCAGGCTTTGCATATCAGGTAAAAAGAAAATGCCGAACGAACAATTGGCGGCGTCGAAAGAAGCGTTTTCAAAGGTGATATGTTGCATATCCATGGCGTACGTTTCGATATTGCTAATCCCCAGTAATTGCGCTCGGGCACGCGCTTGGGCCAGCATCCCTTCGGAAAGATCGATGCCGATGACTTTGCCGTGCGGTAAATGCGGAGCAATGGCTGTCGATGCAATACCGGTGCCGGTGGCAACATCGAGCAGATGCTCGTTGCCTTGTAGCTGGAAGATACGCGGCAGATGCGCGGCAGCATGGTGAAAAAATTCCATACCCGTCGTACCGTAACCTTCGGCAACAGTATCGAACGTTTTTTTGAGTTGAATTTTGCGTTGTTGGTCGTCCATGTTTGGCCTTCCGGTATTTGCCTTTTTTCGGCTTCAGTGTTTTGATGGAACTCTACGGTATTTGATCGGACTAATTTTAAGCTGTCATTTACTTTAATTCCTGGAACCGATATTGAAACACGTTAACATCAACTAACATGCGTTTTCCCATTGATCCACCACAAGCGATTAGTGTGACCGATAACCCGTACGAGATACAGGAAACTGCGGGCATTAAGCCCTTGCGTCCATTAGGTCCAAGTCCAAAGCAGGAATTGATTGCGCGGCCACATGCCAGCCCTGTTCCGGAGCCGCGGGATGCCAGTGACGATACGCGAAACAAAGAAGATCGTCGTCAGGGAAACCGTCGCCAGTATGTCCAAGCGGTATTGGTCGATACGCGCTTAGGCCGAGATCGTCGTCTTGGACGGCGTCGCCCGGATGATCCGCCTCCGATGGGAATCGACGAAAAAGTTTAAGTGGTCGATCAGACTTTACGATAGTGCGCTAGGTTTTGCTGCACGCATGCACAAATTCGTTCCCGTAATTTTAGCGGGGCCAAGACTTCGACTTCCGGGCCGTGTTTAAGGATGTCCATCACCAACTCACGATCATCCGCGTAGGGAATCTCCAGTAAGTAACTTCCATCATTCAGGAATTGGCTTTTTTGTTGTGGGTGCCATTGTTCATAGGCCACCCAACGTGCGCGTAGCGCGCTGAACTTGAGTTTGGCCCATTGCACTTTTTTGCCGGAGAAAATGCCGTAGCCGGTACCGAGCACTTCATCCAAGGTTTTTTCTGCGAGCGCCTTGGCAGCAGTTTCAAGAATCTCGGCCTTCAAAATAGAATCGACGGCGAAGCTACGCAATTCTTGCCGTAGGTGGCACCATGCATCCAGGTACCAGTTATCACGATAGTGCACCAAGCGTTGCGGTGAGATTTCACGCGCGGTGGTTTGGTTGTTGCCGCGTGCACGGTAAGAGATGAACAGACGCTTACGTCGTAACAGCGCTGAACCGACTTGCTCGAAATGATGCAACTGCATATGTCGTGCGCCAACGCCAATAATGCGCACGCGTTTGCGGACTTCCTCTACCGTGTTGTCGGCAGTGCCGAGTAACCCATTCAGGCGCGCCATCAGCGGCTGAATGTGCGGCCCGAGTAGGCCGCCCTGTCCCAAGGTGGAAAGTAAGTGCTGCATCGTGAGTAGGGCATGGATTTCCGGGGCATTGAACCACAGGCCGGGCAATTCAAATTGGCTGCCGATCGACGCGTTGCTCTTTTCATAACGGTAACCGCCGGCGGCACGATCCCAGAGAATGGGCGCATTGAGCCGATTGCGTAGATATTCAAGATCGCGCTTGATAGTGGCAGGAGAGACTTCGAGGTTGTCTATAAAGGTCTGAAACGAAACCACGCGGCGTTCGGTAATGAGTTGATCGATTTTGTAGAAGCGTTCGGTGCGGTCCACAGCGTCCCCTCATATTGTTATGGCGATAGCCTACCAAAAACGCAGGCTCACGTCATGAGCGAGTACGCGCATGGCGCTAGTTTTATGAGAGGGGGAAAATCTGCGCAGGTAGTAACGACAGGAAGCGGTGACCCGTGCGTGCGATGGGGCGGCAATTGCGTTTCATTGCCGCCCACATTCGCGAGACTATTTTGTCGTGCGCGTACCCCGGAAGTTTTGGCGCCAGCTGTCTTTATCGACGCCGATGTGCGTTGAATATGGCCCACTCCCTTTGAGGATGAAGCTGCGCTGATAGCTGCCGTCGAGCAGGTCGATGAGCGGCGAGATTGGGCGCGCACCTTCCGGTTCGATGGTGATTGTGCTCCCTTGACCTGGCCCAAGTAAGTTGCCGAACGCATCGACTGGTTTGACTCGGACTGTGACAGCGCCACGTGGGCCGAGCTTGGTACTCACCACGGTTTTTTGGCGATCAATTTTTCCGAAGGCAACAACCAGTCCAGTGATCTCTTGTCGCTGGATAGGCCCGCAAGCACTCGCCCCCGATATTTGCCATGTCACCTGGTAATTTCCGACGCGGCTGAGCTGGTTGATGTTTGCCAAGTAGCGCGTTTCCCCGAGCAACTCGGGTTTCAGCCATGGGTGCAGTGTGGGCTTGATTTCGATCGGAAGGACTTGCGTGCGGCTGGTTTGCTGGGTGAATTCCTGGTTGCGGCTCAACTCAGCGATTGCAGCTTCAAGCGTGGCACTGGCGCTCGGCAATTGGCCCCACTTGCCGGCGCGTACTTGCGTGAGATAGCGCCGTCCCGCGCGGGTTGTGGGAACCGCTTTTGCCAATAGATTGCCGATGGAGTGGAGTGGTGCGGTGACGTGTGCCCGTACGCTCATCGCGGGTGCCGGTCGCCCAGCCTCGGTCAGTTGCGCGTTCATCTTAAATGGCTCGCCGAGTTTCACGTAGCTGGGTGTGGCTACGTTGTAGTGAAAGCATGACTCATCTGCGATCACCGACAGCTGGTAATTTAGCGCCGGTGAGGCATCGCGCGTGAGCGCGAGGCGCCAAGTGCCGGCTGTTGCGGGAGAATTGCTCGCTAAATCAAATTTAAGCACGGTGAAGTAAGCTTTGTGCCGTACTTGAGTCGGGGTAAGGAGTGCGCCGCCTGGACCGCGCATCCGTGCGGTTAAGGCGTTGACTTGGTTCAGGCCGCGCCACGATAGCACCACGGTCACGGAACGGCTGGTGGAGTTCACCGGGAAGCTGATCTCCTTGGGGATGTTGGCACTGACGCTGCCAGAATCGCTGGCGATGATTTCGAGGGTGTTCGATTTCAGTGCGCGCACCAAGTCGTTGATGTATAGCAGATCAAGGTCGCTATCGGGCGTGGTGGTGAAATGATGAATGCCATGATTCTCACTGGCAAGCCGCTGCACCACTTGCTGAAAACCCGCACCATTGACGCCCACGCCAATGGCGTTGATCTCTACGCCATGGGCCGACACATCCATGCCATCTGGCACGATCGGCGTACCGCTGGGGCCATTGGCGCTAGTGGTGGTACAGAAAAAGGCATCGAATGGCAGTGTCGCACCCGTGGTCGGGAAGCTCTGGATACGCAGCTTGGCTGGCGCGCCGACTTCACCTACGAAGGGATTGGCGGATTGCATGCCATCGGTGATGACCAACAACGAGCGCTTATTGCTGGATGCTGGGTCATAGCTGCTGAATGCGGTTTGTAGCGCACCGCCAAGCGCAGTACAACCGGAAGCGTTCAGGCCGGCCGCCGTGGCATCGACGGCGGCAACGTTGGCCTGAAATGGCTGTAAGGCTGGGATGGCGGGTGGCGTTGTTGCCACGTTGCTGCTGAACGTGGCTAGGCCGATACGGTCTGTGGAGATGGCGTGCAAGTTCCAGGTTCCGAGCAGCAAACTCACGGAACGGCGCAAGATTTCGATTTTCGTTAGCCCGCCTGCGGTGGCCGGACTGTTCATGCTGTCCGAGGTATCAAGTGCGAGAATCAGGTCGACCGGCTGGCGCGTGAAACCAGTTGGTGTAACCAGCGAGAAATTCTGTCGTCCACTCGTCACGCTGTGGCCACGCACGACCACACTCCAACTACCGGCGGTGGGAGCATCGACTTGTACCTGTTCCAGATTGTTGATGTGATCTTCGCCAGTACGCACGGCATCATTACTGGGATGCAAGGGGTCGAGCGTCCAAGGATAACGGCGCACGCCGCTGGGATCGGTTACCACGAGATCGAGGTCATTCACCAAGGTGGGGCTGGCGCCCGACACGGCGGCTTCATCGTCCCAAGCCAGCGTGATACGCAAAGGCCCAGCACCCGCTGCGACATTGATGAAATAGTGCGCCTCGCCGCCATGTGCGACTGAACCTTCGATGGCATCGCCGCGCTCTAGCGACCGCACCGAATCGTTGATGCGCACTAGGCCATAGCCAGAAGCGTAATCTGGGCCGGGGTTGAACCAGGTGGTCGCATCATCTAAATCCATGGCATTGTTGACCAGTGCCGCGCGCAGGGTGGAGGGCAACGGATCGGCACGACCCATGAAGGCGGTGCGCCAGCCATTGAGCATCAAGGCCAAGCCGCCGGAAACTTCGGCCGAAGCGGCGGAAGTTTGTGCATACCAGCCATAAACGTATGTCGTATCAAAAATTGGTATGCGATAGTCTTGTTGATTTGCGGCACCCGTGGGCATACCGAAGGCATTGGTGATATCGCTGACGTTGCTGGTCACGGTGCCGTTATGGTGTCCGGCGGCAACGACGTCTGGCTTGATGCGGCCATCGAGTGTTGGCCCCCAACTGCTATACACGCTCATTCGGTTGTTAGCGGAGTCCATTGCACCAACGGAGATAACATTTTTTGCGCTTTTTGGATGATTGAGAGTGAAATAGTTGGCGAATGGGGCGGCTGCGTTGGCAATACAACTCGGATTGTTCTGGTCGGCATTTGAAACGTAGTAGCCGTCGCGTTCGTTGCCTGCGGAAAACACGATAGGTACAGGACGTCCAAGTGAGCCTCTGATCACGCCATCCAAAAATGGTGCGCGACCGACATAAGCACCATAGGGATTGGTGGCACAACCTGCGTCACCCCAGGAGTTGTTTAATAGATTCACACCATCGTTCTGCACCGCATTCGTCACATCATTGATGTAATCGGTAATGGCGTCACCTCCTGCGGGATAGTTCAGGTAGTTGTAGCTGCGCACACTGGCGCCGGGCGCAAAGCCGCGCCATTGGTTGGCCGTAGTCGCACCATTGGCAACGGACTGGGCGCCACTACCGGCAATCATGCCGGCAGTCATCGTCGTATGTCCGGCAGGGGTGAATGCACCGGTGTCGCCTTGCGTGACGCGCCCACCAAAATCGGGGTGGGTGGTTTGTGCATGTCCGCCTTCGAATATCCCCACAACCACGCCGGCCCCGTTGGGGCGACCCGCAGGAATGGCACCCGCGTCGGCAACAAGATAGTTACGCGCACGTTCACTCTCTTCTCTTCCCGGTGGGGATGTAGGCTCGATGTAGCGTACCCCATCAAGTTGGGCGAGCGTATGTTGTTGCGAGGCGGGTAGGGAGACAGTGATGATATGTGCGGCGCGCGCCTCGCCAATGATATTGGCGCCGAGCGCTTTGATTTGATGGATGGCGTCACTCATGTCGGTATCGTCGAAAAGAGTGACAACCAGTTCGAGTTGTCCCGCGTTACGGCTGGCCCAATGTAATGCTGTTTTACGCGCTAGATTGGGAGAATGTTTGTCCGCAGCCCGATATGCATCGGCCCAACGCACATTGGCCAATACCGCCGCTTGAGCATTGAAATTCGGTCGCAGCAGTGCCAGATAAGCCGTGCCGGTGAGGGGTTGGCCTAGGGACATCCCTGCTTCAGCGAGTGCGGCACGCGTATCGAGATCGGGAATCGAGTTCAATTGCACAACTACGTGTACGCCATGCTGGTCGCCCTTGGCCAGTAGCGCACGCCACTCCGGGCGCGCAGCCTGTGGCACGAAATGGCGCGAGGCAAATCGTATTTCATACGGCGCCGGTAGCGGTGCGATAACCGGCGCTATTGGGCCAACTTCAGGCGCTGGTTTTATTTTTAGTGGGGCACATGCGGCGCTCAGCAGTGTCAATACGATGGAAAAAAGACGTAAATGAGATGTGCGCATGATGCCTCCTCGAAAAATGCGCTTAAAACCTCAGCGCGTTATCGTTTGTCGTTAGATGCGAAAACACTGTTTCTAAATACAGCCTAGGTCGGGTTACGGAAAACTAAAGGCGACTTTGGTAACTCGGTGAAACTGTAATGCAGCAGATCGCACCAAACTTTTCGTTGTAGAGGTGGTGAAACTAACTGAACTGGCTCACGTCATGAGCTAGTCACCGCTTTATCCTGGTTTCACACTAACCAGGAGGTGGTCTATGAAACTCGGTAAAATCAGCACATTGGCATTGGCGCGCATGAAGCAACGTGGAATTTCACTTGCCACGGTGCGCTATTTGCTGGCGCACGGGCGGGTAGAGAAAAAATGCGATGGCGCACGGCTGGTCTATCTGGAATGTGCGCCGTGCAGCGGCGGGCGCACGCTATATGCCTTGTTGGATGCGGCGGGTGAAGTGATTACGGTTGAGCGGCGGGTGCGGCGCGAGAGCGCATCCTGTGTAACGCGTGCGGCGGCTTGATGGACGCGTTTGCGTCTTGTCGGGAACCGAATGTTGGCTATGCGGCCTTCGATTTTTACGATGGCTTGGCGGCACTGTTGCATATCTGCGATATCGTGACTGACCCAGTGCCATCGGTATTGAACGCGTGGCTGCCGCGTGCCCAGGGTTATCTTAATGTGGCGCTGAAGCATTTGCCGGATATCGGTGGTGAAGATTACACCCAGTGCGGCTTGGCCGCGCAATGGCGTGCTGCAAATTTGTTGGACTGCGCCGCGCCGATCAGCGGTCGCTGGTTGCAACAGCAATTGATCGTGGAATGCGACATTCTCACCGCACATCCCGGATTTTATTATTTTCGTGCAGCGTTGCCGGAGGCAGCAGCAGTCGTGGTTTTTTTCGCGCGGCAGCGTGCAGGAATATCTGGTTTATTCGGGGCTTGAGTTTCGATTAATTGCCGCTTGTCGCTGGCGCGCATTTTTTTTATGGCATGTTCGCGTTTTAGTGCGGCGCCTCTATTTTCCGCGCTTTCCTGATACAACAGCGCCACCGGTAACCGGCCGCGCGTGTATTTGGCGCCTTTACCGGCGTTATGCGTGGCTAGCCGTGCAACCACATCGGTCGCCACGCCGGTATAGAGCGTGTGGTCCGCACACTGCAAAATATAGACGTACCAATCGCTCTTGTTGGGCATGGGGTTGAACCCGTTGATAAAACGCAAATCCTAGCATGGGGGCCAGTGTGGGTAGGTTTTTGTCATGAGAATATTGTAAAGTACAGGCTCGCTGCACGACGAATGCATTGCCCTAGGCAACTCGTATAACACCACCACAGGAGAACCTGAATGAAATCACTAATTTTTGGCATGATGATGGCGTGTATTTCCACGTTGAGCTTGGCAGCCGATTCCGGTTTAATCACTAAGAAAAGTCAGTTCGGATTTCAAGAAACACAAGAGCGGCTGGAAGCAGCCATTAAAGCCAAAGGATTGACGCTGTTTGCCAAAGTGGATCATGGCGACAACGCAGCGAAATCGAATTTGAAAATGTTGCCCTCGATCGTATCGATTTTTGGCGCGGCTAAAGGGGGTACACCGTTTATGGTTGCCTCGCCGAGCGCCGGGATTGATTTCCCTTTGAAAGCGTTGGTGTGGGAAGACGCCTCCAAGCAAGTCTTTATCAGTTATAACACCGTAGACTATGTAAAAACCCGGCACAACATTACCGGCTTAGATGAATTGACTGGCAAGCTCACTGGCCTGCTGGCTGGATTGGCTAAAGCCGCGACCGAGAAATAAGCAATCTGCTAGCTTGTCTTTGATCCGGCCGTACACGTGTTGCGGCCGGAAATCGATGTATCTTAGCTAGTTGCTGAATGAGCTGTATGCTCCATCTTATATACACATGAACTTCTCAACACTTACGAAAGTGTTATGGTGCAATCACGATGGCTCTTTGCGCATTTGGCCTACAAATGCGCAAATGCCGACGTTCACATCCTTCGCTGATTTAACGCGAAAAATAACTTCTTGGATAAACATTCAAAGTGATAAATAGGGTGGCATGGAGAAACAGCCTCCTAAAAGCGCCTGCAAATAGAGCTAACGTACTGGAACGATGATAGGGATTGTGATTATGGCTGAACTGGCCCCACCAAGCCCGTGGGTAAGGGTGTTGCTCTCAATCGCCGTTGTTACAGTAGAGGACTCGATGCCGTTATATTTCTTTTGGAGAATACCGATATCACGATTTGATTCGTCGCGATATTGAACATCGACAGCGATAATCGTACCGCCAAGGCCTGATTTCCGCTCGAACTTGAAGTTTCCAAGGTAGACCGCGTTTCCAGGGGTAATGCTGAATGGGATACTGAAATCATTCTGTGGGCGCACATGCGAATATCCACTTGCGACGCGCCATGAAAAAAACTCATAGTCGCCCGCGGGCAACTCAACTGCGAATACATTGCCGCGTAAGCCGCGTTGTTTTATATCCCAGTCGAGCATTCCTGGAGGTAAGAATGCAGTGCCGGTGCCTATCGTCAACTCTTTAAATTGATTGTCGTCAATTCTTCTAAATAAAATGGAATAGCCTGAGTACGTTCCGTGGTAGGTCACGGAGCTGACAAGGATTCCTTTGTCCGAGAGGGGGTTTAATACGAAATTATTGGGGATGCTTTCTACCGAAGTGCAGGCCGCTAAAATAAACGTCATCCACACTAGTAGCAAAATTCTAGAAACTGTCATTTTCTGATGTCCTGTTGAATGATATATGCACAATGGGTGCCATTTTAATGGAACGGTTCTTCTATGAAGGCGATTGATTTACCCCGTCAGCAAACCCTGTCGCGCAAAGGTCCAGAGCATTTGCATGCAGGCGTTTTCCAACACCGCAGAATCAACTTCTTGTCCTTGTGCTTGCAGTGCGGTGGCCATTAATGTTGCGAGCTCGGGAACGCTGCGCGTGCCATCCAAGTAAGAGAGTAAGGTGGTACTCAGTGCATCGAGTTCGACGGCCGTGTGTCGCACTGAGGCAACGATCCGTCCCCGTACGGCCTGGGCGCGCGCCAACGCATGCGCGCAAGCTCGTTCCGGGAGACTGTCGATACCTGTTTCCGTTTCCAAAGTTGGCCGCAGCGCTTGATAAGCGAGCAGGCTGAAGAGTTCAGTGCGATAGGTGTGGAGCGCATCGTGGGCGAGGCTGCCGCCATGTTCGGTCACCAACGCCTCGGCACGCTGTTGTAATGTATCCCAGCTCATGGCTTGAGGGTAATGCATGGCTAGCAACATCAATGCAGCTTTGGTCAGCGGTTGACTTACGCTGTAACGATTGCCGGAAGGCCCAATGAAGTCTTGCTGCGTGGGATGACTCAGATCAATTTCTTCATCGGAAGATAACTCCGAAAAGTAACTAAGCGTTTCCAAGACGGTAAGGTCGGGTGTGGTTCGTGCTTTGAGATTGCTACGTACCAATAAGCTGCGGCGAAATTTACGCAGGCGGGCCAGATCGAGCATTTGCTCTTGCTGGAGGCGATCCGGGATCGCGGCAAAGGGCGCGGCGGCCTCGGCACCCAATGTGTCGGGAAACATAGTCCACGGCTCTGCATCGGCTAAATAGGCCAAGCCAGCGGACGTGGCGCGCTGCATAAATGCACTGAAGTGCAGTGGCTCGTTAATGTCTTCCAGATATTCGTGATAAACGTAAGACGGCGCGGCACGGCGTAGATACTCAATTTCTTTTAACGCCAGTTGGGCATCTAAATTGGGTTGCGCGCGCAATGCGGGCTCCAACAAATCGAATAGGGTGTGCGCTTGCGCCAGCCGCTCCGAGGCACGACCACCAGGCGCGCAATAACTCAGTAGTGCATCGCGAAGGAGACCTCGCACATGCCAGCCGGGCAGGGTGTTGTAGCTGATATAGGCGATCCCTTGGGGGGTGAGATGTTTGCCGCAAATTTCCAGCAAGCGATCTTGCACCGAGCGCGGCACCCAAGAAAACACGCCATGCGCGATGATGTAATCGAATTCGCCCAGATCATCGGTCGGGTCGGTGATGCTGCGATGCAAGACCTGGGCGTTGTTAAGACCCAACGCAGTGATGAGCGCGTTGGCCTCATCGACATGTCCGCGTGCCAACTCCACCCCTGTGCATTGGCTATTGGGGAAGTACCAGGCCAGCGGTAACAAATTGCCACCACCCGCACAGCCTAATTCCAACACGCGGCAAGACTGAGCCGACGCCGCTTCCACCCCATAGAGCCGTGCAATGGCACGTAAATAATCCGGGTGCGTGTCGGCCAGCGGTAAGCTTTCATAGGGCAGGTCGTCGTAACTGTCGAGAGTCGGTGGCATATAGTCAATTGGGGTCAGAGTCGATTTATTCTTCTGCTAGACTGTGTTTATGGAAAAACAGCTTGCGCAGTTTCAAGCCACATTGGCGGCCAGTGGCGAGGATTTTATGTTACTTTCGCCGTTGCCAAAGGATATTGTACACGCGCGTTTCAGCGGTTGCTTCGAAGGTCGTGAGGTTGTGTGGGATATGTTTCTTTATACGCTGGTACGCTATGCTCAAGAGCTGCGTAAACTACCGCTTGCGCCAAGTCTTGCATTGCGTGGACTGATGTATATTGAACCCGGCGTAGACCAGCTTTACCCTCTTAAAGTAGCACTCAATGTGCCGTTGATCGATGTACCCACGCTCAAGAAAACCATCACGATGATGCGCAACTACCGCCAGCTTCGTCTTGGGTTGCACACTTGGGGTGCTGCGGTCGAACCTAGCGAAAACCAATCATGAGCGGTAATCGCCCGAGCATTTTGGGGGTCGGCCTCATTGCGTTGTTGGACACGCTACCGGCTTTACGCCCCCATCTCTGGCGTTGGTGGTACGACGTGCTCGCACGGCGCGATCAAGCCGGTGATTTGCTGTTAATGAACTTTGGCTACGATGGCAAGACACCCTTGACCTTGAGCGAACCAGAAGAACCTTATCGTTTTCCTTTGCAACTCTATGATCGTCTTGCTGCATCAACCAGACTGGAAAACCAGCACGTACTCGAAGTCGGTTGCGGTCGCGGCGGCGGTGCCGCATTTTTAACGCGCCGCCATCATCCGTCCAGCTACCTGGGCGTCGATCTTTCGCCCCAGGCCGTTGCCGCATGCCGTGCTCTGCACCATGAATCCGGATTGTCATTCGCCGAAGGTAGCGCCGACGCGTTGCCTTGTGAAGATGCCGCCTTGGATGTCGTGCTCAATGTGGAATCCTCACACTGTTATCCGAGTATGCCGCGTTTTTTACGCGAAGTCCGCCGTGTACTCAAGCCGGGTGGTTGCTTCGCTTACTGCGATATGCGCACGGCCAGTAGTTGGAAGAAGCTGCAAAAAATGTTCGCCGAGGCTGGATTCAAGATTATCGAAGAAGAATGTATCAATGAACAAGTACTGCGCGCGCTGGATCAAGTCGCTGCACAGCGCGTGGTGCGCATCCATGCCGAAGTGCCGCGGTTTTGGCAGCACGCCTTCCGCGACTTCGTGGGTGTCCAAGACGGTGCGCTGTACGCCATGCTTAAGCGCGGGCAGCTACGCTATATGCGGGTATTGGCCGCTTAAATTTCCTTAACTGGGGTCAGCGTCAAATAGGTAAATACAATGACACGCAAGCAACAGGTACTCTCAATCTGCACTGCAGTTTCGACACTGCAATTCGTGTTTGCATTTATAGCCGCCCCACATTCTTGTGAGTGGGGGTTGGCTGCTTATTTCTGGTTAGGCTTGGCTTCTTTGCTGACGTTGTTTGTCACGCCGATTCTCTTGCGCACGGATTGTTCTGTTTCGATGCGTGCGGCCTATAGTCTTGGATTCGTCGTACTGGGTATAGCGGTATGGATGGTGGGGTTAATTGCAGCGAATGTACGTATTCTGTGCCGTTTGTTTTGACCGTTTGCGCAGCCATATCTGTTATGCGTCATGCTTTAATGCAAGACATCGGCGATGGAATTAAAGTCGCTACAGTGTTTAATCAGCAGAGATGCAAGACATCCAAGTACTGATCACGGTGGCTAGAAATGGCACGGGGATAATATCGATGGGATGCGCTTTCCCGGCAAAGGTGAAGCCCTGTCCGTGCGGTAGGCGATAAGCTAGCTTCAAAGATTCAGTCCACGGAACCAGTTGGTCTTCGTTGGCCGAAATGATGAGTGAGGGAATGGTGATCGCGCTTAAATCCGTTTCGGTGAGCGCGGGTGTTTGGCCTAGTTCCCGATATAGATCTGCCAAGCCGCGCACCAAATGATCCCAATTTTGACCAGGGTGGCGCTGATCCATCAGTTCTTTCTGTTTGCTGCGGATGCGCTCGACACTCGACAAATGGGTAAATAAATCTACGGTATGTTGGTCGAATAAAAATTTAACCGCCAGCGTGCAAACGCCCAAGATACGTTCCGGTGCGTGTTTTGCCAGATAAAGTGCAATGTAGCCACCAAAACTGTAGCCGAACAGATAAGTGGATTTGATGCCGTGTACATCCATTTGCGCCAAAATATCTTGTGCCATGTCCGGCACCGAAAATTTATCTGGAATCGGCCTGCCGCCATGCCCTAATAAATTGGGTAGGATTGGGTTGCAGGTGTTTACCATGCTCTGGGCAAACGGTAGCAATTCCTGCGTAGAACCACGGGAACCGTGCAGCATGATGATGGTAGGTAAAGGATTCATGATTCTTGTTGGCCTTTTCTTCGCCTGGATTGATGCGTCAACTTCGAATCATAAAACAATACCGGAAAATCTAAGCATAAAAATGGCCTTGGTTTGTCGCAAGCAATGTGGCCTGCGTGCATTGTGCTACCTTAAGCTAGTGCTTTTTTAGCCGTTAGGTCTATTGCAATTGGCGGTCTAGGGATGGCAATCATGCGAGGAGGTCAAAAATGCACGTATCGATTTTCGGCATAGGCTTGTTGTTATGGTCAGTAGCAGGCCATGCGCAATCACCACCCGAATCAGCTTCAAATGTGCGTTGCGGCGAGGCCGTGACCATTGCTACACACAATGACAGCACGACACGTTATGCATTTATACCGCCATCTCAAAGTCAATCAGGCGGTTCAGTGACGCTGGTATTGCTTGCGGGAGGTTCGGGTTATGTCAACCTTAATGATCAGGGATGTCCCCAAGAGCTCACGGGTAATTCGTTGGTGCGCGCCATTCCAATATTTAATGCGGCTGGTTTTGGCACCGCTTTGGTCGATGCGCCCTCTAACTATCAGGGTGAAGACGGTCTTGGTGGATTTCGAATCGATTCAAAGCATGCGGATGATCTCGGAAAAGTGATTGCAGATTTACGGGTGCGCACGCAGGGCGCTGTCTGGCTGGTTGGTACCAGCCGCGGCACGATTTCCGCTGTGAATGCGGCTTCACGTCTAAGCGGCCCCTGGGCGGCGGATGGCTTGGTGCTGACTTCTGCGTTGATGTCGGGCCAAAGTGGTATGAAAAAATCATGGGTGGCGAACACCGTATTCGATCTGCCTTTAGAAAATATTCACCTGCCCACACTCATCGTCGGTCATGTTGAAGATAAGTGCACACGCTCGCCGGCGAGCCTGATGGAGGAAATCAGTGCACGCCTCACCGATATACGTAAGCAGGTGGTCAAGGTTAGTGGCGGTCCAGGCTTCCCGGGTACGGTAAGTCTTAACGCCTGCATCGGTCACGCCCCACATGGTTATGAAGCTCAAGAGTCGGAAGTGGCTGCTGGCATCGCGCGATTTATTCGTGGTGGAAAATACTAGAGCTAAGATGACGTGTAAAGGTATCGATTGGGATAGTTCTGGCAAAAAAAAACCAGCAGCACACGATCCAAAGATCCAGCTGCTGGCGATAAAGCCCCTGCGAGACAGGGACTGGGGATCGATTGCCCCCAACGGGCTACCAAGCTAAAGCATTAAGCGGTGCTAACTGCATCAATTCGCACACGTCGTCTATGAACGTGAATCAAGCCTACAGTATGTAGTTTAGTAAATGCGCGGCTGACAGTCTCCATTTTTAGCCCCAGATACCCCGCGATATCATCGCGCGACATGGGGAGATCAAAATCGTTTGTGGACATCCCGCGCATGGCAAACTGCTGCGATAACTCTTGCAGAAATGCCAGTAAGCGTTCTTCCGCGGGTAGGTTACCCAACATCAGCATGGATTTCTGATTACGTGAAATTTCGCGGCTCATGATCCGGTGCAGGATTTGCTGCATGGGTGGGTAGTTGAAACTCAGATCATTTAAGGTTTCAAATGAGATTTCACACAATGTGCTGTCCTGTAGCGCTATGGACTGACTTCGATAGTAGCCATCGGCGCAGCCATCCAAGCCCAAGACATCGCCGGGCATTGGAAATCCGGTGATGAATTCTTGGCCATCTTCATTGAGCACGACATTCTTAAAAAATCCCTGGTGAATAAAATATAAGGCATTAAATGGTTCGCACAAACGATAAGCATAGGTTCCACGCGCAACACGGCGCGTTGAAATGCTCTTTTCAATGACGTCTAGAACCTCCGTATCCAACCGTTGCGTAAAGCAGTGGGTTTGGAGTGCACAGGAAGCGCATGCCACGCGAGTGGATTGCGAGGTTATTGCGCTAACAGTCGTTGGCATCAGCATCGAAAAATCTCATCAATCGCTTGGTTAAATTACACTATGTTGTGGTCGTGGCGACAGGCGCGTGGAGCGCGCAGCCATGCCGCGTTGTCGATGAAAATGATAGCCATCCCCACCGCTTTTTTTGGCGCGGTACATGGCGATATCCGCAAATTTCAGCAGCGTGTCGATGTTCATACTGTCATCAGGGTAAAAGACTGCGCCGATACTGACATGCGTAGGAATTTCGTATCCCTCTAATGTGAGCGGTTGATGCAGCGTGTTGCTGATTTTTTCCAGCACGATCATGACATCTTCTGCGGAAGCAGTTTCGGCCAGTATGATGGCGAATTCATCACCGCCTAGGCGGGCGACCGTATCCTCTTCCCGAACGCAATGTTGGAGTCGGTTGGCAACCGCAATCAACAATGCATCTCCTGCGCTATGGCCGAGTTTGTCATTGACCGACTTGAAGTGATCCATATCTAATAGTAGTAAAGAAAAACCACTATTTCGCCGCAGCGCCTGTACCGTGGCTTGGCGCAAACGATCCATAAATAGATTGCGGTTAGGTAAGCTGGTTAAACTGTCATGATTGGCCAGATGCTCCAGGCGTCGAAAAATACGTTCCCGATCGCTGACATCGCGACCACTAAAAATATAATGCGTGGTCTGCCCTAACGTATCGATAAATGGCCGAATGACACGTTCTTCATGAAACTGTCGGCTATTTTTTAAATGATTGATAAAGGTGCCGCGAAACGGCTTACCGGTTCGTAACGTGGCCCACATATTGGCAAACAGTTCGGGCGAATGTCCCAGGCCGAGTTGTTCGTGGGTGCGTCCAATTGCCTCATTTCGGAGATAACCGGTGATTTGCTCGAAGGCGCAATTCACATATTCAATTTTGCCTTCGATGTTGGTGATGGCCGCGACTTCGCTACTCATATCCAAGTTCTGCATTAGTTTTTGTAATGCATGCCGCGACCGATTCAGCAAGGGAGAACGAATTTCCAGCGTGACGTAAGCCGCATCGAGCAGGGCCATTCGATTAAATCTGATTTCAACCGGCGCGGCGTGAGTTTGAAAAGTCTGCCAATGATCGTTGCGAGACCAAAAGCCGATATAGGCTAAGTTATAACCACTGGTTGCTTCTTTCAACGGCAACGAGGGAATAAAATCGGCAATGGAGTGTCCTGCGAGCGTTCCTTCCTGTGCGCCAAGGAGGCGGGGCGCATCGGGGCTGCAAAACAAAATTTGTCCATTAAGGTCAAGGATTACAAATGCGGACGTTGGTTGAGCACGAACGCTTTTGCTATGTCCGGAAATGATAGGACTCGTCGGTGTAGATGTTGGGGTATTTAACATGACGCGGTCTTGATCGCTACTCATACGCGCTCCTAAAGCGGTTTTAAAAGATTCGCCGACCATGGTTGGCGTGAATTATCTTCATCCATCATAGACACAATATGCCGTATTTGTGATGTTTTAAAAATACTGACATGTATTAAATTGATTACCCGAATTGAGTACGAAAAATTACAAATGAGACTTCGCTTAACTGTCATCTTCAGGACATCAAAAGCGTGATCGTCGGAAAATGCAGTGTGCGTCAATAGAGGTGTGACGCGATCTAACAGCAGCTAAGGATTTTTAGTACCAGATTCTAGAGAGTGCCATTTTGAGAAAAATTCAGTCTCAAAAAAAGACTTTTTGATGACGAGTGAAATTAATACGACGTCAGCCCTTCTCGGATGGCGAATTTTGTTAATTCAGCCACGGAGTGGATATCCAGTTTGCGCATGATGTTGCGCCGGTGTACATCCACCGTGCTGGGGGCGATATGTAATTGGTCGCCAATTTCCGGCGAAGTTTTTCCATCAGCCAGCAAACCCAGTACCTCACGCTCGCGTCGTCCCAAGTGCGTCTTACCCATGGATCGAGCGGACTTGGCGCTGCGCATTGAGTCGAGTAAAGCCGCTGATACCTCAGGACACAAGTAGGATTTTCCTTGTGCGGTGCTATGAATCGCTTCCAGCAGTTTTTCGCTGGCGGCACTTTTGGCGACATAACTGATAGCGCCTGCATCCATCATTTCGGTTACAAAACGTTTATCCGTGTAAGCCGACAGTGCTAGCACTTTGGCCTTAGGGTTTGAGCGCATTAAGCGACGTGTAGCTTCTGCACCGCCCATGCCGGGCATGGCAGCGTCCATTAAGATGATGTCCGGTTTATGCTGTGTAGCAAGGTCGATTGCAGTCTGACCATCGCCTGCTTCGGCAACGATTTCGAGATCGTCTTCCTGTTCTAGCATTACGCGCAAGGCATCTCGCAAAATGGCGTGGTCATCGACAAGTAAAATGCGAATCTTCATTTTTGCTTTACCGGGGTTCGTGTAATAGACAGCGGAGCGGTCAGGGTCACAATGGTGCCATCTCCTGGCACACTTTGCATTTGCATCTCTCCTCCAATATAGCGCAATCTTTCGCGCACACTTAACAGACCAAATCCTTCCATCTCGGATTTTTTGGCTTTTCTGGCGCGACTGGGTTCCTGCAAGCCAATACCTTTGTCCATGACTTGGATGACGATATGCTTGTCTTGATGTTGCAGCGTTACTTTAGCGTAGCTAATTTTGGCATGCTTGGCGACATTGATCAGCAATTCGCGTGCCGCACGAAATAAGATAGTACTGACTGAAGTGTCCAATTTCTTCTTGATGCCGTCATCGAATATTTTGATTTTTAAATCGTAAAGTCGATGCATTTCATCCGCCAGCCATTCTAGGGCAGGCACCAAGCCCAACTCAAACAAAACCGGCGGACTTAATTGAAACGTCAGTGAACGTACCGAGGTGTGTGCTTGATCCAGTAAATCCCCGACTTCCTGAATGCGTTTTTTCAATGCTTGCGCGTGCTCGAGCTTGTTTAGTGTTGAGACCTTGATTTTGGCTGCCGCTAATACTTGCCCTAAATCGTCGTGCAAGTCCTGCGCTAGCGCACGCCGTTCGCGTTCTTCAGCCAAAGAAAGTTCTACGGTGAGTGCGCGTAATTGTGCAGTACGTTCTAGCACACGTTTTTCTAATGTCTCCGCATTGTGCTTACTCTCCGTGATATCGGCAAAGGTGATGATTACACCGTCAATGCGACCGGCTTCGGTGCGACTGGGTAACATGCGCCTCAAATACCAACGGGCGTTCAAGTTCACTTCTTTTTCGACCGGGGAGCGCCTTTTCAGCATTTTTTTTGCTTCGGTGATCAAGTCATCCCCGATTAATGCCTCAGAAAAATCGCTGATCGGCCTACTGATATCGACATTTTCTAGTTTCAATATGCGCTGCATACCCTGGGTTATCCATTTGATATGTAGATGGCGATCCAGGCTTAAAGTGGCAATATCGCTGCACGAAAGTAAGTTTTTCAAGTCGTTATTTGTGCTTTCGAGTTCCAGTATCTTGTGCTGATATTGCTTTTTGAAGTTTTCTAATTCTTCAATATAAGCCTTCAATTCATCGTTGGCGTCTTCTATCCGGTCGATAGCGCCGACTTTGATTGTAGAGCGCGGTTTTTTAGGTTGGGTCATTATTAGGCGGCAAAACGGAATGGATATCTTTTAATTATAGGCGGGATGGCTGCACACCGTGCATCCTCAGACACATGATGCAGAACCAGTTGGCGAGCAGGACGGAAAGTAGGTTTTTCTATTCCATTTTTGCCGGGTGTGTTATGGGTGATTACGCTTTCTGCGTAAGATCAGCTTAAAGAGTTCAAACCACAAAATGCTAGCCAGTCCGGCGGCGAAACATAAAGCTAAATCGTTGGCATGCAAGGGTGTGAAGTGGAATAAGTCACGTAAGCCCGGCAGATATAGTACGAGTACGAGTAACGTCAGTGCACCGCCTTGCACCCACCATAAAGCCCGATTCGGACTCCATAAAGCCGTATAGAGGCTGCGCGTCCAAGATCGATTGACCAATATCAAACTCAAATTACCGATCACTAAGGTGGTAAATGCTAATGCACGCGATTCTTCCGCGCCTTGACCACGATGCAGGGCGATGGCGTAGACCGCAGCGACGGTGAGTAATACTCCCGCGCCTTGCGCTAACGAAACGAGCAGGGTGCGCAGGCTGAACAAGGGCTCATCCGGGCGGCGTGGCGGGCGCTGCATGATGCCGATTTCTTCGGGTTCCGCTTCGAACACGATGGCGCAGGCAGAATTGATGATCAGTTCCAAGAACACGATGTGTGCTGGTGAGAATGCCAACGGTAAACCGAATAGCAAGGGGAGCAATGCCATGCCGACAATCGGCACATGCGCAGCGATGATGTAGGCCATGGCCTTATGCAAATTATCGAAGATGCGCCGACCGAGGCGAATGGCGCTGACAATGGTGGCGAAGTTGTCGTCCAGCAGCACCAGCGCCGCGGCTTCACGTGCGACATCGGTGCCGCGTCCACCCATGGCGATGCCGATGTGCGCGGCTTTGAGCGCGGGCGCATCGTTGACGCCATCGCCGGTCATCGCCACGATTTCGCCATTCGCTTGATAGGCTTGGACTAGGCGCAGTTTTTGTTCCGGCGCGATGCGGGCGAAGATGCGTGTTGTTTGGATGCGTTGTTGCAATTCTGTCGCGTTCAATGTTGCGATCTCAGCGCCACTGAGAATGCCGCCGCTGAGATCGATGCCGGCCTCGCGCGCCACAGCTTGTGCGGTAGCCGGGTAGTCACCGGTGATCATGGCGACTTTGATGCCGGCACGTTGCGCCAGCGCGATCGCTTCCGGCACTGCTGCGCGCACTGGGTCGGCGAGTGCGATCATGCCTAAAAAAGTGAAGGGAATGTCGTGCTGAATCGGCGGCCACGCTGCACCGTTGTAACTGGCTTTAGCCATGGCCAATACACGCAGGCCCTGTGCGGCGAGTTGATCGACTTGTGCGGCGATGGCATCGCGCGCTTCGGACGGCAGATGGCACAGATCGGCAATCGCTTCGGGCGCGCCCTTAGCGGCGACTACATATTCATCACGCTGCGTGGCTTTCCAGCCGTGCGACATGGCCAATAAGTCGCGGCTAAGCGGATACTGCTGCACCAAGGTCCAGTCGCTGTGCAAGTGTTCGGTGTTGGCGAGCGTGTTCTCGGCCAGATGTATAAAAGCTTTTTCCATTGAGTCGAAGGGATCCGCCGCGCTCGCCAGTACGCTGAATTCGACCAACTCGTGAAAGGCTTCCGGTAGGGTTTGGTTTTTGGCATCAATCACGTCGAAGCGTGCTTCTGGCGTGACCAGTTGCGTGACGGTCATGCGGTTTTCGGTGATGGTGCCGGTTTTATCGGCGCATAGCACAGTTGCGCTGCCGAGCGTTTCCAGTGCGGATACGCGGCGCGTCAACACTTGCTGGCGCGCGATACGCCAAGCGCCTAGGGCCATGAATACCGTCAATACAAAAGGGAACTCCTCCGGCAAGATCGACATGGCGAGGGTAATGCCAGCGAGTAAGGCTTGCAGCCAGTCGTCGTGAGTGAAGCCAAAGAGCAGCACGACGGTGGCGCATAGCAGCACACCGATCATGGCGACGATTTTGACGATGCGCCGCGTCTCACGCTGCAACGGGCTGGCTTCGATTGTTAGCTGTTGTAGTGATTGGCCAATTTCGCCGATGGCACTGTCCGCACCGATGGCCGTGACGCGTGCAATGCCTTGGCCTTGCACCACCAAGGTACCGGAGAAGAGTTGCGGCGTATCTTCACCGCCGAGCTGGATGACGTAGGGCACGCCATCCCAAGCCTGTTTGCGTACCGCAGCAGCTTCTCCGGTGAGGAGTGATTCATCGGCATGCAAACTGGTGCTCACCAATAACACGGCGTCCGCTGGAACGCGGTCGCCTTCGGATAACAGAACGATGTCGTCAACGACTAGTTCACGCCCAGCGATGCGCTGCTTTTCACCATCGCGTAGGACCAATGCACGCGGGCTGCTTAAATCGCGCAATGCTTGCAGCACGCGATCAGTTTTACGTTCTTGATAAAACGTAATGCCGACCACGACCGCCACAAAAAACAACAGCATGAAAGCTTCTTGTAAATCTCCCAGCAGCAGATAAATGCTGCCGGCGCCGATCAGTAACAGAAACATCGGTTCGCGAATGACTTCGCGTAACAGGGCCATAGGGCCGCGCGGCTGATCGCTCGGCAGTTCATTTAGGCCACGTTGCGCTTGGCGCGTGCGGACTTCTGCCGCGCTTAACCCATTCAGGGATGAGGATTGTTGATCCATGGGAAAAGCATAAAGTGATTTAGCGGATGAGGCGAATTTGTTTTATTGCGCTAAAATTCATGATGGCTAATAAAACACTCAATACGCGTCAAAAGCAGGTATTTCGTGCGCCGACAAAGTTGCCTGTGGCAGCGCGTGGCCAAACGACTGAACAACGCGGTAATGTTAAGCGCGGTGGGCCACCGCCTAAGCCGGTTGTGCCTAGTGCGCAACGTGAGTCCTGAGCGCAGACGTCTTCGATATGGCGCATCCGTACTTTACTCAGCAAACGTTTGATTTCCTCTCGGCATTAGCGGCCAATAACCGGCGCGAATGGTTTGCCGAGCACAAACAAGACTATGAAGCGGTCGTGCGACAGCCAGCCTTGAATTTTATTCACGATATAGCCGGTGAGCTGCGCATGATCTCGCCGCACTTTCAGGCCTTGCCGAAAAAAGTCGGCGGCTCCTTAATGCGCGTGCAGCGCGACATCCGTTTTGGTTTAGATAAACGGCCATACAAAACGAATATCGGCATCCAGTTTCGCCACGAAATCGGCAAGGATGTGCACGCCCCAGGGTTTTATATTCACCTTGAACCCGGGGATTGTTTTATCGGCGTTGGCGTTTGGCGACCCGATTATGCCGCGCTCGGCAAAATACGCGACGCGTTGGTTGAACATGGTGATGCGTGGACCGCTGCGCGCGACGACAAAAACTTTACGCGGAAATTTTTACTGGCGGGCGATATGTTGACTAACCCGCCGCGCGGCTTTGCCAAAGACCACCCCTTAATACAAGATCTCAAGCGCAAGGATTTTATCGCGCTGGCGTCGATCAGCGATGCTGCCGTGCGCTCGAAAAATTTCCATTCCCATGTGATGGAGCATTTTAGTCAGGCCGTCCCATTGATGCGTTTTTTGTGTCGGGCGTTGGCGCTGCGATTTTAAGGCAGCGTTAATCTGGCGCTGCGTTCAGCTGGATCGTGGCAACAGGTCTGTGAATACAAAACCATCGCGGAGCACGGTTTCTCCCAGCGAAATTTCGACGGGGAATTGAAACATAGGGCCATCGAAGGCAAAGCTATGAAATTCGCCATACTCGCCGCACGGGTCAACATCTGCGGGAAGGTCATTCAAAAAAGAGGTGTTGAATTCTCGTCCGGCAAATGATTCCGAAATCTTTTTTGGATCCAAGCAAGTGATCGCGGCTTTTAAGCCGCTGGCGACCATTGTTCTGGATAGTGTCTTTGTGGGCATGCCCCAAAGTGGGAAGAGGGGCGTGATACCGGTGTCTTTCAGACGATCTTCACGATACTTCCGAATATCTTCAAGAAATAGATCGCCAAAGGCAAAGCACTGGATATTTTCCTGTTTTGCTTCCGCAACAAAAGCCGTCATGATTTCTGCATACGCTTCGTTACTGCAAGGGTAGGGAATGGAAATAATCTGTAGCGGGAGGCCGACATTTTTGGCTTGTTGTAGCAATAGCTCGACTCGGACGCCATGCATGGCGACACGATCGAAGGCCTGATTCACAGTACAAAATAGGCCGACTACATCCACCTGCGGGTCTTGTCGCAGGGTATGCAGTGCCCATGCGCTATCTTTGCCGCTGCTCCACGAAAGAAGGGTTTTTTGAGGCATCTATGGACGCCTATCCCGATTATCGCAATGCGATCTGAGGCGAGAAAAATTAGAGGATGCCACGTTCTATTTCCTCTAGATAGATAAACGTTGGTGCTTTCACGCCTGCCTTGCGCCGAATCTCGATCAACGCGGGCGACTCGAAGAAGCGTTTGGCATTGTCCAATGAGGACCACTCTGAAAAGTGGACGATGTTGTTTGCGTTGTTGTCGTAGCGTAACAACTGATAACTAATTTCCCCCGCGCGCTTTCGAATATCCGCAGCTTGGTCAAAGATGTTTTTCCATGCCGGATAAGCTTCGACTTCGTGGATGATTAAAACGTGTTGCATAGTCGTACCTTTGAGGAAGCTTTAAGATCGGTTGGGCTGCATATTCGATTGGCAGGCATTAGGGCGAATGGGGAATGCCATGGCAAGCGCAAAGCCGATTAACAATTATTGTGTTTGGAGTTCGCTAGAAACAGTAACAAACAATTGCGCATTGCAATCAGTGGTTAGAGCTAGGTTGAAGCTTTAGTTGGCAGCTTGCTTGCGCTCGCACCGAATGACGCCTTCCGTTACGCGCTGCGTCATGTTTAAAAAATCAGAAGTTAGCGATTCGTTGTATTCAAGTGTGGTGTAACCGCTGCAGCCTTGTACGCTGCTAATCTCTTCGGCACGGCGCTGGAAATATTGTCTAGCTTCACCTTGGCCGGTGCTTTTGAGTTTGCCTTGTTTTACGGTGAGTCGATAGGTGTCGGGGGCGATCATGCGATCTTCGACTTCCCAGATAAATCCATCCTTGGCGTAATACACGACAATGGCACCGATGACCACTTGTTTAAATTTCAGGGGGGTGCTCAGACCAAGTTCTGTTTTGATGTCCGAAGGGCTGGGAATGAGCGAGCAGGCCGTTAATGGCACGAGCAGGCTGGCGGTGGCAAAGCTGTGCCAGCCGATCATGCGCGACTCTTAGCGGATTTGTTTGCCATTAATTCACGGATCAGTGGCGTACAGATCACTCTGAGTGCCAAGCGCATTTTTCCGCCGGGGGCGACTAGGGTGTTTGGGCGCGACATGAAAGAGTCGGGGATGCGGCGCTGTATTTCCGGGAAGTCGAAACGATGTGGATCGCGGAAGTGGATCACAACGATGCTTTCATCCTCGGTTGGGATATCACGCGCGATAAAGGGATGCGAAGTATCCACCAGCGGCATGCGCTGAAAATTGATATCGGTCATCGCGAATTGCGGCGTAATGAAATGGATGTAATCGCGCATACGGCGCAGAATGGTTGCGGTGGTTTTTTCGACCGTGCAGCCATCGCGGCTGCAATCGCGGTGAATTTTTTGAATCCATTCCAAATTGACGGCAGGGACGATACCAATGAGCAAATCGACATGCTGTGCAGCATTTACGCCTTTGCCGCCTTTGCCGCGGCGCTCTTTGCCTTGGGGGAGATGCGATGGGTTGGCTTTGCGTCGGGTCCAACTGTGTGCCGCTGCGCCACCGTGCATGCCTTCGTAAAACAGCAAATCGGAACCGGCGTCCATTTTTTTCCATGGCGTAAAGCTGCCAATGGCATGTCCGTATTCAATGGCGTCATCTTTATCTTTAATGTAGTGGCGCATTTCAGCCTGGCCGGTTTTCGCGTATTGCGCAAACACGGCTTCTTGCTTGTCGAACATATTGGCCTCAGGGCCAAAGTAAGTGAGGGGGTTTCCGCTCTGGGTGGATTGCGCAATCAAGCGATCCATCTCGGCTTTTTCGTGGCGGTGGAAACTATCGCCTTTGATGATTTGTGGCGTTACGCCTTGGCGGCGAAATATGTCGGAAAAAACATGGCGCACTGTTGTAGTGCCGGCCCCTGCGGAGCCGGTAATCGCGATGATGGGGTGTTTTTTGGACATGTGTCAGGACTCTTCAGGATAAGTTTTTGCAACAGGATATGCCGCTTGTGACTGATTTACAATGCTTTCAACTGCGCTAGTCACGAAAATGCCATTTTAAGATCAGGATCAATAACGCCAGCGCTAAGGTAATGCCATTGGCCAAAATGATGGGCCAAGATCCGATGCGTAGCCCATAAATGAGCCATAGCCCCACGCCGGTGCTGAACAGGGCGAAGGTGGCTAGTGAAATGTCGTGCGCATGCTTGGAGGCCCAGATTTTTAATACTTGCGGTACAAAGGCAAGGGTGGTGAGCGTGCCTGCGACTAAACCTACGAGTTCGGTTGTATTCATTAATAATATGAAGTGAGGGGTTGTTTAATAAAGTATAACTGAGCAGACTGTGGTTCAGTACGTTTGCGGTGATCAAGCTGCGCGTGGAAATGCCGATAAATAGCTTAACGTGGTAGGCGTGCTATCGGAGGTCATCATGCGGTGCACACAGGCTTTGAATTGCATAATCGCCATGCTTTGCTGCATGGGTGGTGCAGTGGCGGCAGAAAAGCCGGCAGCGCAGGAAGCGTATACCCCAATTTTTCTGATGTACTCCGGCGAGCCTTCGGCCGAACGCTTGCAAGGTTTGCGGCAATTTTTGGCCGCCAACAATACCCCAAAGCATATTGTCGCAGACACCTTGGAATCGGTGATTCATAAATTGAACACGTATAAGGCGGGGTTCGCTTTCCCGGTATTTTTCTCCGAAAACAGCAAAGTCGGTAACGCTTGTGTGGTTGCCGACAGTCATCATAGCCTTAAGGATCCGGTTATCACGCTGATGACGAATCCGTCTATTCATCAATTTGTGATGGGTGGACATACACCAGCAATGGATGCGCAATCCGTCTTGGATACGGTGCTGCATCATGAGATGTTCCATTGCTATGATTTGTTGCGGCAGACGCAAATTGAAATCGGTGCGCAAGTCGCCCAGCATGGATCGGCATACTTTTCAAACTGGAGTGAAGTTGGAGCGGACGCCTTTGCGGCGCTCGATCATTTGCGGAATGGCGGCAATAAACAACTCATCCGCCAAATCCGTGATTTTCGTACGCTAAATTTGTTGAATGGCGATGCCCTACATTACACCGCGCGCACCTTGGATTACATCGTGTGGCATTACGATCAAAAGCGTTTACAAAAGCTCAATATGCAGCAACTGGTGGACTTGGCCTATGCGATTCGCGAACAAACGGCTTTGTCCCCGGAGGAATTCGCTGCTGTTGAGCAGGTGTCTGGACGTTTTGAGGCGCAGCTAAAGCTCTTGCTTCGCCCCGCGGATAGTGAGTCGAATGCGGCCTGGTTACAAACGCTGCAATACAATGTCCCCAGCCCTGAATATTTCGCACGCTACATGCTGCAAGTCCGTGCAGCTTTGTATGATTTGGGCGGCGATATTTCCACGGCAAATGCCTATTTCTATCCCATCATGAAGCAATATGATCGGATCAGGCAATTGCGTGTTGAGCGGGCGGACGCCGCGCACTAATTTCATCTTTGCCCTCTTGCGAGCGCACTGCATTCTGTCTAGCATGGCGCCATGTCACGCTATTTGATGTTGTTTCTATCCCTCTGGATGTCTCCGCTGTTTGCAGCCGATGCTAAATTGGCACGCGATGGCGTCGAGTTCTATGTTTCGATTCATACGCCGGAGCAGATGCGTGCATTTTATGGGGCGCGCGGCATGCCCTCAGCTGCCTTGCAGGAAATTGCGAAGGCCTGCTTCATGACCGTAGGTGTGCGGAACAAGCGTACTGATACGTTGTGGCTGGAACCGGTGACCTGGCGGTTTATGGATGCAAACGGCCAGCCGGTTGCCGCTATTTCCCGCCAAGCATGGAAGGCGCTGTGGACGAAGTTGCAAGTTCCGCTCGCCGCGCAATCGACTTTCGGTTGGACGCAGTTACCCGAATCACGCGATTTATATCCGGACGAAGCGGTGGGCGGCAACACGACGATTTTGCCGCCGACCGGCAATTTCAGCTTAGTTGCGTATTTTCGTACCGGTGCTAAAGGGGATGGGCCAACGATTGAATTGACGTTGCCAAATTTATCTTGCGCGCCTAAAGGAGCCGATAAATGAAGCGTTGGATCGTTGCATCTGTGCTGTTGTTCGCGACTGCCACCGTTTCTGCAGTCGATTTACCGCCAGGGGTGATCACGCTGGATAGCCGCCCGGCACCGGCCTTGAAACTGAGTGATATGGATGGAAAATCCGTAGATCTCGCACAACGTCGTGGCCATTGGGTGCTGGTGCATTTTTGGGCGACTTGGTGCGGTCCTTGCCGCAAGGAAATGCCGACCTTGGCGCAATTGATGCAAGTCTTGCCCGCGGAAAAGCTCCAAGTGGTGTTGGTGAACACCGCCGACAGCGAGGATGAAGTGTTTACCTTTTTAGCTTCGGTATCGCCGGATTTGAATACGTTCCTGGATCGCGATGGCCAAGCGACCGAACGTTGGCAGCCCCGTGGCTTGCCAGCCTCGTTTCTGGTCGATCCACAAGGACGCTTACGCTATATAGTGCTAGGTGGGCGTAAATGGGCGAGCGAACCCTATTTGGGTTTCTTGAGAGAGTTAACCGCAAAATAAACCGTTGGCATTATTTTTTAGGTGGGTGCGTTTGCTGCTCAGAAGCAATCCGGGTACCCTTGCCATTCTTAGATTTCCACGTCGTAAAACCCATGTTAGAACAATCGCCGCCACTGGCTGATCAGGGGCATTCTTGTTGCGGCACCGCGCAGTCGCCAGCAGCAAAATCCTTTAATTTGGTGCTAATCAATCCTTATGAGCTTGGACGGCAGCCGTTTGCTTTGGCCGAGGCCAGCGCTTGGTTAAAGCGTGCCGGGTATCCGGTGCATTGCCTCGATCTGGCTTTGCAGAAATTGGATCCGACGCTGTTGGCTACGGCCGATGGCGTGGCAATTTATTTGGGGATGCATACCGCGACCAGAATCGCGATGGAAGCCTTGCCCCGTATTCGCCAATTGGCGCCCAACGCACAGATGGCCGCCTTTGGTTTGTATGCGCCGATGAATGCGGATTTATTGCGTGGCTCTGGTGTGTCTGCGATTTTTGGCGGTGAATCGGAGCCGGATTTGGTGGCTTGGGCCAATACACTTTGTACGGAACCGGGTGTAATCGTTGACCAAGCCACGATTGTGCGTCACGACAAAATCGAATTTTTGCCACCGGATCGCAGTGATTTACCGCAACTGGAACGCTATGCGCATTTGGTGTTGCCCGATGGCAGCACGCGCGTTGCCGGGTTCGTCGATAGCACGCGCGGTTGCAAGCATGTGTGCCGCCATTGCCCGGTAGTGCCAGTGTATGAAGGGAAATTTCGCGTGGTGCCGGTGGATATCGTGCTGGGGGATATCGAACAACAAATCGCGGCGGGCGCACGACACATTTCGTTTGGCGATCACGACTTTTTCAATGGTCCGACCCATGCGCTAAACGTAGTGCGCGCATTGCATGCGCGTTGGCCGGACGTGAGCTTCGATGCCACGATCAAGATTCAACATTTACTGGATCATGCGGATTTATTGCCCGAACTCAAGCGCAACAATTGCTTGTTCATTATTGCGGCAGTCGAATCGGTAGATGATCATGTGCTCGGCTATTTGGCGAAGAATCATACCCGTGCAGATTTTTATCGTGCAGTCGATTTAGTGCGTGCTGCCGGTATTGCGCTGGCGCCGACCTGGGTGGCGTTTCATCCGTGGACGACGCTGGAAGCGTATCTCGATTTGCTCAAGAGTCTAGTGGATTTGCGATTAGTGCAGGCCGTGCCGCCGGTACAGTTGTCGATTCGCTTATTGGTTCCGGCGGGATCCAAACTATTGGAATTGCCTGGATTTACCGATTTGATTAGCCCCTTCGATGCGAAATTATTAGGGTATCCCTGGCGCAATCCAGATGCACGCGTCGATGCGTTACAGACTGAAATTCAGCAGTCTGTGATGCAAGCAGAGAAAGCCAATACACCGCGCCGAGACGTGTTTGCATCGATTTGGCGTATGGCGCATGCGGCATTGGGTTTATCGGCACCAGATTTAGACGGCAGCGAACTGGGTTCCGCTGTACCGCACATGTCCGAGCCTTGGTATTGCTGTGCTGAGCCGACCGAAGCGCAGCTACAGAACTTTTAACGCGGCACGAAAAATTCTCCAATATGAAATCCATCCTATTACTTCTCCCGGTTTCCAGTTATCGCAACGAAGACTTTCTGATTGCCGCTGATAAGCTCGGCGTGCAAGTGATCGCGGTGGCGGATAATTGTCCGCAGTTAGCGCCTGGGTGGGGCATGGGCGCGCTTTCCGCGGTGCCCTTCGATCAACCTTTGCTGGCTGCACAAACGATTTTAGAAAATTTGTCCGGCAAGCCGAATGCCGTCTTGGCAGTCGATGATCATGGTTTGGAGTTGGCGGCTTTGCTGCGCGAACAATTGAAATTGGCGGGCAATAGCCCCGCAGTGGTTGGCTTGACCCGCGACAAGCTGGCGTTTCGTCATTTGCTGCAAGAGCATGGGATGCTGTGTCCGGATTTCATGAGCTTAGCGGATGAGATCGATGCGCATGAACTTGAAGAATTGGCACGCAAACTTAGCTACCCAGTGGTGGTGAAAGCGCGTCGCTTGTCTGCCAGTCGTGGCGTGGTGCGCGCCAACAATGCGATGGAGTTTATCGGCGCCGTGCGTTGGGTACGTGCCATACAAGCGCGTGCCGATCGCGAAAGCCAAGAGTTGGGTTTGGTGGTGGAATCTTTCATTGCGGGCCGTGAATATGCGCTGGAAGCGTTGCTGAACGATGGCAAGCTACAAGTCTTAGCACTATTCGATAAACCGGATCCGCTCAATGGCCCGTATTTTGAAGAGACGATTTATGTCACGCCATCGCATTTGCCGCAAACCGCGCAAACGCAGATTACCGAGCAAGTTGAGCGTGCTTGTTGCCTTGCGGGGCTGAGCACGGGCCCAGTGCATGCTGAGATGCGGATCAATGATCGCGGTATTTGGTTGCTGGAAGTGGCAGCACGTTCCATTGGTGGTCTCTGTGGGCGTATGTTGAAACACGCGCTTGGCATGAGCTTGGAAGAGGTGTTGTTGCGGCATGCTTTAGGAGAGGCTGTGCCCGATGCTACCGCACGTAACGCTTCAGCTGTGATGATGATCCCGATTCCTAAGCGCGGTATTTATCAGGGCGTAGCGGGGTTGAATGCGGCATTGGCCGTGACGCACGTGCAATCGGTTTTGATTACGGCGGAACCCGGTGCGCTGCTGTTGCCGGCACCGGAAGGTGCGAGCTACCTGGGTTTTATCTTCGCGCAGGCTGACGATCCCGCATCCGCTGAATTGGCATTGCGCCAAGCGCATCGACGCTTGGTGTTCGAGATTCAAACCGAAGTGCCTTTAGCCTTGGCGTAAACAACGCCAGATAATCTAGAAAATGCCTTGTCTCAGCCGCTATGCTCGCTTAGCATAAGCCGATGCAATCTACCGATATGACACGCGTTGGCATCACATTGTTGATAGCGCTTATTTTTTCGTCACCCGTATCGGCCGATATTTTTGGCTATACCGACGCGGCGGGCACACTCGTGTTGTCCGACACCAAAAACGACAATCGTTATGCACTTTTGTTGCGTACGGAAATCGAAAAGAACGCGGAACTTGCGGTGCCGTTTGCCGGTGGACGCATTAACTGGGAAAATCAAAAGCGCTTTGCACCTTTGGTGGCGCAAGCGGCGCGCACTTATCATCTCGACGAAGCTTTACTACACGCCGTAATTTCCACGGAATCCGGTTATGAGCCACGCGCGGTTTCTCCGAAAGGGGCGATCGGCTTGATGCAGGTGATGCCGGATACTGGAAAACGCTTTGGGGTTTCGAATTTGAATGATCCGGCACAAAACGTGGAAGCGGGCGCCCGTTATTTACGTGTTTTGCTAAAGCAATTCGATAATGATTTACAGCTGGTGCTGGCGGCGTATAACGCGGGCGAGAATGCAGTGTTGCGCCATGGAAAGCGCATTCCACCTTATCGTGAAACGCGTCAGTATGTTCCGCGTGTGCTGGCGCTGTATAAGAAATTTCAAACTAAAATTTAGAAGAATCGTTTTATGAATGTGACCCCCACAGCATTGCCGGATGTTTTGCTTATCGAACCCAAAGTCTTTGGCGACACGCGTGGTTTTTTTTATGAGAGCTATAACCGCAAAGCTTTTCAAATTGCCACGGGCCTTGATGTAGATTTCGTGCAGGACAATCATTCGCGTTCGGCGCAAGGTGTGCTGCGCGGCTTGCATTATCAGATTCAACAGCCGCAAGGCAAGTTGGTGCGCGCAGTTGTTGGCGCGGTGTTTGATGTGGCGGTGGATATGCGCGCTAGCTCGCCGACTTTCGGAAAGTGGGTCGGCGTGGAACTGTCCGCCGAGAATAAAAAAATGTTGTGGGTACCCCCTGGTTTTGCGCATGGATTTTTAGTGTTGAGCGAATTCGCGGAGTTTTTATATAAAACCACTGACTACTATGCGCCATCGTCTGAGCGCTCGGTGGCTTGGAATGATGCGCAAATCGGCATTGTTTGGCCACTATCGGGCCCACCGTTACTGTCGGCGAAGGATCAGGCCGGTACCCGGTTTGCGGACGCGGAAGTGTTTCCATGAAAGTATTGATTACCGGCGCCAACGGTCAAGTCGGCTGGGAGTTGCAGCGCGCGCTCGCGCCCTTAGGTGAGGTATTGGCGTTGGGGCATGCGCAGTTGGATTTAGCGAACGCCGATGCAATTCGCCAAATGCTGCGCCATGCAGCGCCAGATTTAATCGTCAATGCGGCGGCCTACACGGCAGTCGATCGCGCCGAGCAAGAGCCAGTGTTAGCGCAAGCTATCAATGGAGATGCGCCCGGCATCCTGGCCGAAGAAGCGCAGCGCTTGAATGCGGCTTTGATCCATTTTTCCACCGATTATGTGTTCGATGGCAGCAAGGGCGCACCGTATGAAGAGATCGATGCGACCAATCCGTTGGGTGTGTATGGCGCGACCAAGTTGGCGGGTGAGAAGGCGATTAGCGCGGTTAATTGCGCGCATCTGATCTTACGCACCAGTTGGGTTTACGGTGCGCGCGGCAAAAACTTCTTGCTCACGATGCAGCGCTTGGCGCGGGAGCGCGATGAATTACGCGTGGTAGACGATCAAATCGGTGCGCCGACTTGGAGCCGTATGCTGGCCGAAGCCACCGGTTTGATGCTTGCACAGTGTCTGCATAAAGGTACGGTTGCGGATCGATTGCGTGATAAGAGTGGCCTCTATCATCTCAGTGCAGGCGGACAAACCAGTTGGTTCGGCTTCGCGAGTGCGATCGTGCAGCACCATGAAAACCCGCCGCAGATGACCCCGATCTCGACCAGCGACTATCCGCTACCAGCGGCACGCCCGGCTTACTCAGTCCTCGCTAATGACAAGATGGCGCGTCATTTCGGTGTCTCTTTGCCTGATTGGCGGCATAGCCTTGGACAGTGTTTGACGCAAAATTGACGTATATTCGATTAGTGATGTACGTTTCAAACAGTTTGCTTTCGCCAGAAAATTGGCGCTACTATGACGTCATTTTGACCGTCTTGACAGGGAATAGGGAATGACGCAACAAGTCAGTATTTTGATCGTAGACGACGACCCCTTTATGCGCGAATTAATTTGCAATGCGTTAGAGGATTTTAATCACCTAACGGCTGAGAGTGGTGAAGCCTGCTTGGCTGCCGTAGCACAATCTTTACCGGAATTAATTTTGCTTGATGTAGAAATGCCGGGCGTTGATGGTTACGAAACCTGTCGCCGACTAAAGGCTGACGTTGCCGCTGCGGTCCCAGTCATATTTCTTTCTGCGCATGATGAAATAGAAGATCGTTTACGTGGTTATGAAGCGGGTGCCGATGATTATCTGGTAAAGCCTTTTGATCCAATCGAGTTACGCGCCAAGATCGCCAATCTCCTTCAAGCGCGTGCAGATAAAAGTCAGTTGCAAGAACGGGCAGATTACGCCGGTCGCACGGCGATGACCGCGATGACTACGTTGGGCGAATTGGGCGCTTTGCTGCAAGCGATACAGCGCTTCAACACCTGCGTGAATAACACGTCGCTTGCGGATGAAGTGTTGTTCGGTATAGCGCTTTATGATTTGGGGGGCGTGGTGCAAATTCGCTTACCGAATGCAACGATTTCGCGTTCCGCCCATGGTGCGGCAAGCCCGTTGGAAATTTCCGTGATTGGCCACATGGCCGGCATGGAACGCATTGTGCAATTCAAAACCAGGCTGTCGATTACTTACGATCATGTCTCCCTGTTGATCAATAACATGCCGGTCACAGACCCTGATCGGTGCGGACGATTGCGCGATCATTTGGCTGCGCTGGTTGATAGCGCAGAAATGCGTGTGCGAAGCTTGCTGGTGACGGAGCAATCCGATCGGCGCGGTGTGGCGATTGCGCGCGCCGTTCAGTCCGCTACGCTGGCACTCGACGAAATCGATCACGCCCACCGCGAAAGTGGTGCCGCCCTGAATGTAGCCATTCATGAACTCGTGGATGCCATCGAACGCGCTTATATTGGACTAGGGCTGACGGATGGCCAGGAAGCGATGCTCTCGGAATTCGTACGATCAGGAGTGGATAAGATTCTGAGCGCGCATGCCCTGGGAACGGATATTGGCGATCGTTTGACCGGTCTCGTTGCCGAATTAAAAAATGCAGCAGCTACATCCTGAAGCTTTTTGGTTGAGATTTCGAATTGACTCGAACCTGTTTTGAAATCTCTGCGCGCCGGTAAGGGGCATGCTTCGTACCTTAGTTACGTACCCTGTTTTAGTGAATTTCTTGCTGTGCAATCGCGTTTAAGGTTTCGATCAGCTGGCGTTCTGCTGCAGAGACTAACGATTCTGTTTCCCCGGATTCGTGCTTGAGCGCGGTTTCAAGCGATGCAGCGGCTTTTTGCAACGGCTTGGCTCCGATCGAACCTGCAATCCCTTTGAGTGAATGAACTTGTCGTGTGGCGGTGGTGATGTCGCCATCGGCGATCAACGTTTTCAATAGCGCGATGTTGGTAGAGGGGCTGTCTTGGAACATTTTTAGCATACGTGCGTAGAATGTTTGATTGCCGTTTGCCGAAATCATGCCGGCGGCGATGTCGAGCGTAATTTCGCTCGACGTCGTTGACTCTTCTTCTTGGCTGGCTTCAGCCGTTTGCACTTCTGCATGTGCAAGGTGGGGGGGCGCGATGTTTGTTTGTGTGCTTGCATTCTTCGTGAGCCAGTGCAGAAGACCAGCATAGAGCGCTTCCGGCAGAATGGGTTTTGTTAAAATATCATTCATGCCGACGTCGAGTACGCGCTGTCGTTCTTCAATCATGGCATGGGCCGTCAGGGCAATAATGGGCAGGTTGGGTTGCGTATCCCGAATAACGCGCGTGGCTGCGTAACCATCCATGACCGGCATTTGTAAATCCATGAGAACCAGATCATAGGATTTGATAGCGACGGCCTGCACGGCCTGTAGGCCATCCTCGGCCATATCGATGCGCGCTCCAGTGAGAGCGATCAATTCGCTGGCCACTTGCCGATTAAAATCGTTGTCATCCACCAGCAAAATCAGCTTACCGTCCAGTATGGGTACGGTATCTTTCGGTATGGTCTTTATCGGCGGACGGGATGCCCCAAGGAGGTTGGCCAGGGTATCGTAGAGCGTCGAGCGAGAGATCGGCTTGGAGAGAAAGGCTTGAATATCACCGGCTTGCGATTGCGTCTGTGCTTCATTCATATTCTTGCCCGTGATGAGAATGATGGGCGTGGCCATGCCGCATTCTCGAATGCGACGAGCCAGCGCTACGCCATCCATTTCTACCAAGTGCCAATCCGTCAAGATAATGTCGAATTGATTATTTTCCTTTAGTCGTTTTAGGGCGGCCTCTCCTGAATGGACGGCTTGCGTCACATAACCGAACGTATTCAGGATTCTGGTCAAGAGTTCACGCATGTTTTCATTGTCATCTACGATCAGGGCTTGCTTGCGATCTTTGGCAGGCTGCGATAGCTCTGGTGAATCCTGTTGCGCGATACCAAAGCGCGCAGTGAAGGAGAAAGTACTGCCGCTACCCAACTGGCTATCGATGCTGATGTCTCCACCCATGCGTTCTACCAATTGCCGACAAATCACCAGGCCGAGGCCGGTGCCGCCAAATTTTCGAGTGGTGGAACTGTCGGCCTGGGTGAACGGTGTGAACAATGTTGCTTGTTGTTCGGGCGTCATCCCTAGTCCGGTATCGCGCACGATAAAGCGCAGCACGGCCGATGCGTCGGAGACGTTCAGCGGTTCTACGATAAGGCTGATTTCCCCTTGTTGGGTGAATTTGATGGCATTCCCAATTAGATTCACCAGGATTTGATTTAAACGTGTGGGATCGCCCAGTAGCCAATGCGGCGCATCGGGCCGTGCGGTCACCACAAACTCAATGTTTTTCTCGCGGCTTTTGGCGCTGAATAAAGCATTCACCGTGCCTAGAACGTCATCTAAGTTGAACGGGGTGATTTCCATGACCAACTTGCCGGCTTCAATCTTGGAAAAATCCAAAATGTCATTGATGATCCCAAGCAGGGATTCGGCCGACATCCGCATCTTGGATACATAATCGGTTTGCTGTGGATCAAGCTTGGTGTTTAGACAGAGATAGGCAAAACCCAACAGTGCATTAATGGGCGTGCGGATTTCATGACTCATATTAGCCAGGAAATGGCTTTTTGCCACATCCGCAGCCTCGGCTTGTATTTTGGATTCCATGAGGGCTTGGTTTAACTGGCGGCGGTTGACGCCCATGGCGACGATTTCAGCAACCTGTTCCAGAAAGTTAAGTTCCTGCGACGATTTGTGATGATCGGGGTCGAGGTACAGCACAATTTCGCCAAGCACGACGTCGTGCATTAAGAGCGGAATGCGATAGCTGTTAGTTAGGTCATTGACATCAGGCACAAGTGGGCGGGCGGGGTTGGCCGCCACATCTTCCAAGGTGTTCGGGTCGTTTGACGCGGGCACAAGCAGCGGTGGCGTTTCCTTCAAGCCATATTCGGAGATTAATCGCATCGTATTGCCGTGCGTATGTTCGGTTAACAATATCGCACCTTTAGCCACGGATTGCAGCCATGAAATTTTCGTGATCAATACGCGCAGCGTGATATCAATGAATTCATCGAGTGGCAGCGCCATTAAAGCTAGCCGCAACAGTTCAGCCAGGATATGTTCTTCGGAAGCTTGTTTTGCCAGCTGAGTTTTCTGCTGTTTCAGCATCGCGAGGATGTGTTTCCGTTCCCGTTCTTTGCTCACGGCATCAATCAGTTGGGCGCAGGTAGCGAGCACCGGCGTCAGCAAGTCGACCACACTTTTATCGTAGCCATTTGGCCGATTCGCTAAGCCGACCATGCCGATAAATTGCTTGCCCAGAATGACGGGTATACCGAGAAAAGAATGCAGCGGAGGATGCCCGTCGGGGGTGCCGCCGCTACGCGTATCGTTGGCGGGGTCATTACTGATCACAATTTCGCAGGTTCGTATGACATGGCCGAATAGCGTATCGAGATTGCGAAACTCTATCCCTTGTTGTTTATTCTCCGCATAGCGTTTTTGGCTGACGTCGTCCCAAGCAATATTGGTCAGGGAAAAAATTTTAAGATAAGGGTTGCTATTCTCATCATGCAGAATTTCACCGATGAAACCGAATTGACTTCCGGTCAGCTCAAGAATATTAGGTAACATGCTTTCAAAAAAAGCATTCGAATCTTCGCTAGTGATAAATCGAGATAGCGCGTCGTTGATGGTTTGAATCTGATGGCGCTGAAGATTCAGGGCATTCAGATTTTCCTTTTCTTTGGAGATATCGCGGATCAGGCCGATAAAGGTATTACCTTCGTCATCCATCATTTCGCTCACCGAGAGCTCAATGGGGAATAGGTAACCGTTTTTGTGTCGGCCTTGTAGTTCCCGGCGATTGCCGATGATGTGGGCCGCACGAGTTTGCGCATATTGTTGCAAATAGCCGTCGTGCGCCGAGGCGTGGTGTTCTGGCATCAGCATGCGGACATTCTGTCCGATGAGTTCATCTTCCTCGTAACCGAATAAGTTCGATACGGCATGATTGGTGGTTAAGATGGTGCCGCGATTGTCGATATGCACGACCCCGGCAAGCATGGTTTTCTGAATGGCGCGGCTCCGCGCTTCGCTCATGCTCAATTCGCGTGTGCGTTGTCGAACACCTGCTTCAAGAAGTTGCTGCGCTTCGAGGCGCATGCTGGCATCGGTAATCATGGCGGCAACGATGGGTATATTGTCGATTTGCATGGTCGAGCAATTAACGTCGGCAATAAACAGCGTGCCGTTAGCGCGCAGAAACGTTATCTCTTTAATCGAGTTGGTTACGGTGTGTGCATCCGCAAGGGGGGGCGTATGGAGATCGGCAGCATGTTGCGCCGGTCGCAGGTCGGCTTCGGTTAATTTGAGAATTTCCGCTGAAGTGTAGCCGAGCATTTTGCACAGCGCGGGATTAGCATCTTGTACTGAACCGCTTTCAGCATTCAAAATCAAAACGCCTTCGGTGGCATTTTCGAACAGTGTCGAAAAACGGGATTCGGCCCTGCGTAATGCTTGGGTACGAACGGCGACTTCCTCTGAGATTTGTTGCTGTCGTTGACGGTTTTGCCAAGCGATAAAACTAAAGGCGCTGGACAGGAGTAATCCCATGGCCAAAGCACCCCAGGAGGCCTGATGCGTGCGGCTGTTGTGCAACGAAGGTCCGGCGACAAAATCGAGTTGCCATTGACGATTTCCAGCCTGGATTGTGCGGCTGAGCATAGGCATCTTGCTGTTCTGGTGAAATCCAGAATCCGTATGCAATAGCGTGCCGTTTCTATCGTGAATTTCCAGCAACGTGTCTTCAGTAGTTCCGGCTGTTGCGTATTTGGAAAGACTTTCGCCGCTGAGGGCGGCAAAAGAAAATCCGAGTAGACGTTCTCGTCGCAATAAAATACTGTCCGGGGTTACGCCGCCAGCATAGACGGGTGCAACCACGACGATGCCGACCCCGCCCAGCGCAAGGGGTATCGGTTCGGTAATGGTGGTTCGACCGGTATCGCGCGCTGTTTCCAGCGCGTCGTTGCGTCTGCGTTCAGCACTTAAATCCCAGCCGAGCATGGATTTTTGCGCAGTGTAGGGCTCGATCAGACGTAATGGAAAGTATTCTGTTTTTTTGCGTGCAGATGCATTGTTTGTGGGGTCGAGTATGTCGTATCCATCTAGGCCGTCGGCGATGGCATCCAGTACAAAATCATTGCGTGCTCGGTCTTGTACTCGCGGCACCCAAGCAAATAGTGTGACCAGCGGGTTGTCGGTTAGCTCTGCGCGGGAAAAAGCAGAAAACTTCTCGGCATGAATGCCGCTGGCTTGAATAAAGTGGGCAAGTGCACCGACATCCCCCGTGACCTGATGCAATACCTTATCCAATAGTTGGGTACGTGCATCCGTCGAAGCGACAAGCTCTTGTTGTATTTTTTCCGTTTCCCATGTGCGCATCCCAATGACCAGCACTGTGGTAAGCGCTAGACAGAAAATGAGCACAGTTACATAGAAGGGCGGTAAGTATCGCGATGGCGTTTTGATAGAAGTCATCGATTGATCCCATATTGCCTAGAGAAGCGTAGGTCACTCATCGCCATCATCGTTTTCAGATGGTTTCATCCACTGCAACAGTAACGGTGACTTCGTTGCCGCAGCCACGGTATTCTATACTGGTAAAGGAAATTTTTCGTGCAAGCGCGATACCGCGTCCGTGGCTATCGAAAGCGCGTTCGGGGTCGATGTCGAGAAAATTGGACCAATCGAAGCCAGTGCCTTGGTCACGAATGCTAAAGCGCAAGTGATCGGATTCGCGTTGAAATTCCAGTTCTGCCCAGCGGCTTCCCAGTATGGGATCTAGGAGCCTACGGTCGAGCTCTTCCTCGAGTCGCCAATCCGCCATAAGGCGACTTTTGTCCCCATAGCCGATAGCTAAGTTGCCGTGCTCAATCGCATTAACCATTAATTCGGATAGCCCCATGGCAACGGCTTCGGCATTAGGGCTGGTATTTGCCAGTACGCGTGCTAATTGGCGCGCTTCTTGTGGTGTGCGAAAGCGAAAATTGGCGGTGTGAACCAAGGCCAGCATGCCTTGCATTTCTGTATTCAGTCGAACGAGATCGTACTGTTTGAAATTGTCGGCCAGTGCTGCGGCGACGAGCTGACTGAGCATGTCGCTTCGAAAAGGTTTCGCTAAGTAATACCATGCGCCGGCCGCCAGTCCTTCTGCAACTTCTTCCGCCGAATCGGCCGCAGTTTGCATAATAACGGGAAGGTTTTTAAATTGGGGCGACGCCTTTATTTTTTGCAATGTTTCCATGCCATCCATGATGGGCATGAAGCGATCTAGGATGACCGCATCGAAGCGCTCTGGATTTTCAATCAGTGCTGCCCAGGCTTCGGCACCATCGGCCGTTTTGTGAAACGTATAGCCGCAGCCATCCAATGCGTTGGTAACGATCTCATGATAAAACGGCTCATCATCCACAAGCAGGATGCAAGGGGTATCTCGGCTCATTATTTGTTCTAACTCCCTGTTTATGGGTGCGGCATATTTTTTTGACCAAACTTCGGGGGCAACCTTAATATTTAGCGGCTAAGCGTATTGTTTCTTTATAGATTATGCGCAAATCGACGCGATATTGACGGTGGCGTAGGGGTGTAAGTCCATTTTCATTAGGAATATATTTTTATGGTATTGTATTTATTGATAATTAATGGATAGCCCTGTTATATATATGGTTTTTTAAAGCTTATATCGAGGTGTGGTTGGGTGCTGGGCAAGGTTTTCCTTAAGGGTGGGGGATAGATTGGTACAGGTCGGCTTGCGACAAGCGGACTAGGCGTCTAAAATGCTGCGCTACATCGCGTTAAGCTGCATAAAAAATCAACAGCGCGATCGGTCCGGTTTTTAAACCATCAAAATAGGTGAGTGAGGAAAATGAAGAAATACGCTATAGCCAGTCTGGTTTTGCTAGCTGCTGCAAGCGGCGCTGCTTTTGGCGCGGGCGATGCTGCTGCCGGCAAGAATAAAACATCCATGTGCGCCGGTTGCCACGGCATTCCCGGTTATCGCACCGTCTATCCTGAGACCTATCAAGTGCCGAAATTGGGCGGTCAACATGCCGACTATATCGTGGCGGCGTTGAAGGCCTATAAATCGGGCGAACGCAAATTCCCGACGATGCAGGCGATTGCCGGCAGTTTGTCTGATCAGGATATGGCTGACCTCGCAGCCTATTATGCCGAAGCTAAATAACAAGGTGATGACGATGAATAAATACTCAATGATGGCGGCCATGACCTTGAGCCTGGCACTGACGACTTCTGCATGGGCGGGGCACGGCAATGCCGATGCGGCCAAAGAAAAAGCAACCACGGTTTGCGCTGCTTGCCATGGTCCCGATGGCAATAGCCCGACACCAGCTTTTCCTAAGCTGGCTGGCCAGAGTGAAGATTATTTGAAAGCCATGCTGAAGCATTACCGCAGCAAGCAACGCAGCAATGCGATCATGACCCCTCAAGCTGAAAAGCTGACGGATCAAGAGATTGCTGATCTGGCTGCGTATTTTGCGCAACAAAAGGGCTTGGAACTGAAGCGTTAAGTTTCACGCGTGCCCAATAAAAAACCCGAAGCACTACGCTTCGGGTTTTTTTATGTGCGCAAGCTTTAAGTCGGTCTGATTTTGTGATCCAGGCACTCGAAATAAATACCGGCATCGGGTGCCGTTTGCTGGCGCTGGGCTTGCCAAATCATTTCCGCCAAGCATTCTATCAGCGCATGTTGCGCCGTGTGCGGTTCGCCGGTTTGGGTCAATAAAGCGGCGTAGCGCTGCTTAATGCCTGGTGGTTGGTCGATGGAATGTTGCTCGTTGATGGCCAGATGCAAGCTTAGGTGCAGGAAGGGATTGGTGGCGCCGAGTTCGGGTGGGTAATCGGCCACCAGGTATTGTTCGGGCTTGGACAATAGCGCATGGTATTCCGGATGTTGCAAGATCACTTCCAGCACCATGGCTTCGATGCCGGTGACGGGTTCTTGAATTTGATATTTGCGCCAAGTTTCAAAAAATAATTGGCGCGCATCTTCGCGGCTGGGATTAAACATGTTTGTTGAACAGCCCGAGTACGGCGGAGTATTGGAAGATTTCGTTTTCGTGATTCAAGGGACCGATTTCGCCATTGCCGTAAAAACCGATGAGCGGCATGCCCGGATAACGGCCGGTCACTATATCCAGGTCGCGGTCGATGCCGCCATAAAAATAGGGGCCACGTCCCATGCAGGGGAAGAACAGTCCGAAATCAGGCGGCGTGGTTTGCGCTTGATCCATGCGATCTAGTGTCTTACGCATATCGCGCTCGGCTGCCAACGGTTGGCGCAACGCCCAAAACAATCGCTCGCCCGGCATGAAGCGCGACGATAGTGTGACCGAGCGATCGTCGGCATTGGTGGATATGATCGGCGATAGGCGGTAGCGGCCTTCGGTGATGGCCTGTTCGGGATCGCCAAAGGTGATGCCCGCCAGTAATAAGTGCAAAGGCAAGTGCTCTTGATCGCGCACCTCCATCGGCAATTCGCGCGCTAGGAGATTGAGTGCGGGTTGTGCGTTGAGTGTGACGACGTCGTAACCACTGACCTGCGTAATTTCGAGTGGTTCGGATAAGGCGCGAATGCCTTGGGATACGCCGATCTGTCCGTGTGCACCATGGATCAGGGTTTCACAGCGCCCCAGCGATGATACTTTTGCGCCGCACCAGACTTTAAACGGGCCTTGACCGGTTGCATCGCCGGATATGCCGCCGAAGCGCTGGCCGGGTGCTTTAATCCAGGCGCTATTCATGGCGTTGGGTGCGGCGAGCGAGAAGATCAATGTTTCGGGATCGACTGCATGTGCAGGGGCAAGCGCAACATCGCCACCGAACACCATGGCGGCAGCGGCGGGCACGTCCAATACCCAATCTTCTTCGGTAAAAATACCCGCAGCAGAACAGCCAATGACTTGCATGCAGTTCGAGGCTTTTGAAGCGGCGAGCAAAGCCGGTTGTGGGTCGCGTGCAAATTCTGGTGTCAGGAATAGCAAGACGCTGTTGGCGTGAGTTAACTGCGCGCGTGCCATCGCACTGGAGACCGCTTGATGCGCTAGATCTTCGTGGGCATTGAGGCCGCGCGCTAAAGAGGTTGCAATCGACATCGTTAGAAACGATCCAGGTAAGGTGAAGATAAGCGGTGCTTTATCAATTCGATACGGTTTTGCGCTTGTACTCGCATAAGTCGCGCAACATACATTCTGGGCAGTTTGGCTTGCGCGCTTTGCAGACATAGCGTCCATGCAAGATTAGCCAATGATGTGCGTCCTTGAGAAATTCTTGAGGCGTGAATTTTAGCAGCTTCCGCTCAACTTCCTGCACGGTTTTACCGGGCGCGAGTCCGATGCGGTTGGCAATGCGAAAGATGTGCGTATCGACCGCAATGGTTGGTTCGCCAAAGGCGGTATTGAGAATCACGTTTGCGGTTTTTCGGCCCACGCCCGGCAGGCTTTCCAGCGCTTCACGCGTGCGCGGCACTTCGCCGCCATATTGTGCCACCAAGATTTCACAGGCAGCGATGATGTGTTTGGCTTTGCTGTGATACAAGCCGATGGTTTGAATGTAGCGCTCCAAGCCTTCAATACCCAGCTGATAAATTGCGGCAGGCGTATTGGCTTTGGGAAACAGCTTGCGGGTGGCGAGATTGACGCCTTTATCCGTGGCTTGCGCTGAAAGAATTACGGCGATCAATAATTCAAACGGCGTTTTGTATACGAGTTCTGTGGTGGGGTGCGGATTTAACTCGCGCAGGCGCGAGAATATTTCATGGCGTTTGGCGGGGTTCATGGTGCAGGAAATTGAAATAGAAATAACTTAAAGGATAACTCAAATTCAAATATTGAATGCAGTAATGAGCACTTGAATTCTGTTATTTCCGTGCCGCGCACGCCATGGTGTCGGGTATTCGGTGGCATTGGTCCAGACCGGTAGTGAATGCCAACGCAGCCAATTTTTGTTCCAGCAAGGCTCACGATAAGGGACAGGGCATAGATGGCAAAGACATATCAAAATACTTTACTGGCTTAAGCCCGCCTTAAGATTGCGCGGATATTGTGTACGCATGAGCAATCCATAAACAGGAGTCAGTCATGCGTACCCTTCGAATATTTCAAACCAGCGCCTTTATTTTAGGAGCATCTCTTACTGCCTTTGCTGCGGCGGAAACCCCCGCTGATTTTCTGCAACAGTTCGAGATGGCCGCCCGACAGGAATCTGCATCGAAGCAGGGTTTCTCTGCGCAACGTGGCGAAACATTCTTTCGCACTACGCATGGCCGCGAGTGGAGTTGTTCCTCTTGTCATACCCAAAACCCCAGTGCTGACGGCAAACATGCCAAGACCGAGAAGCGTATTGCGCCACTGGCCCCCGCAGCGAACGCCGAGCGCTTTACGAACCCAAGCAAAGTCGAAAAGTGGTTTAAACGTAATTGTAATGATGTGCTCGGCCGAGCCTGCAGCGCCCAAGAGAAGGGCGATGTGTTGACGTATTTAATATCCCTGAAGAAATAGGAGATCGCAATGAATAGCATAAAACGATTCGTCATCTTGACCTTGACCACCACTCTGGGTGTGGCCAGCTTAAATGCGATGGCCGACAAACGGATTGCGGCTGCAAGTAATCAAACATGGAAAGCAGAGTGTGGCAGCTGCCATGTCGCATATCCGCCCTCTTTGTTACCCGCGGATTCGTGGCACGTGTTGATGTCAGGGCTGGATAAACATTTTGGTGTGGATGCCAGTGTGGACGCCAAAACAGCCGCCGAGATCGACAGCTTTTTACAGCGCAATGCGGGTAGAAATCGCGGGACGTCAGCCAAACCAATCTTGCGCATCACTGAGACTGCCTGGTTTCGGCACGAGCATGATGAGGTTGGCGCATCCGTATGGAAGAACCCGAAAGTAAAGACCGCTTCAAATTGTGCGGCATGCCATACCGGCGCCGAGCAGGGAAATTATAGTGAACGTGGCATACGCTTGCCGCGATAAACAGGAGAATGATCATGCGCAATAAAATTTTAGTATGGGATTTACCGACGCGCTTGTTTCACTGGCTGCTCGTGGCGTCATTCATCGGTGCTTTTTTGACGGCCGAGTCAGAGTACTGGCGCGATGT
>JAHECG010000010.1:59017-60640 GCA_024641855.1 Betaproteobacteria bacterium
GCAGATGATTATCTCGTCAAACCCTTCGATTTGAATGAGCTCGCAGCACGTCTGCGTGCATTGACGCGGCGCCAGCGTGGCGAAGCGGCGCCGCTGTTGCAAATTGGCGAGCTGCAATTAGACCCATCGGGGCATCGCGTGCAATTTCGTGGTCAGCCGGTTGAAATGTCGGCACGCGAGTTTGCCGTACTGCAGGAATTCATGTCGAATGCTGGGCGCGTCTTATCTCGTGAGCAATTAGAGCAGCGTCTGTATGCCTGGGGTGATGAAGTCGAGAGCAATGCCATTGAAGTGCATATTCACCATCTGCGCCGCAAGCTTGCGCCAGAACTGATCCGCACCATTCGCGGTGTGGGTTATTTGATGCCGAAGGCTAGCGATGTCTGATTTTCGCCGTGCGCCATCGATCAAACGTCGGCTACTGATCGGCTTGCTGCTAACGACTATTTTGGCGTGGGGTGTTGCGCTGACCTTCAGCTATCGCGACGCGCGACATGAATTAAACGAATTGCTCGATGCCTATCTTGCCCAATCCACTTCACTATTGATCGCCCAGCTCGGTCAAGAAGCTGACGAAATTGATACCGAGCACGTACCATCCTTGCACCGTTACAGTCGCAAAGTGGTTTTCCAAGTTTGGGAACACGGCGAACAGCTACGGCTACATTCCCTCGCGGCACCGAATGTGCGGCTATCGAATAGTCTGGAAGGATTCAGCGACACGACCGTTGATAATGCGTATTGGCGTGTGTTCAGTGCTTGGGATGCGCATCACGAAAATCTGATTCAAGTTGGAGAACGGCGCGAAGTGCGTGACAAATTAGCACGTGAAATTGCCGAGAATTTATTGCGTCCATTGTTGCTGACCTTGCCGGTGCTGGGCCTGATTATTTGGCTTGGGGTCAGTCGCGGCTTGCGTCCTTTGGCGGCGTTACGGCAGCAGGTGGAGGATCGTGATCCCCATAATCTTTCGCCGCTCGATGCCAGCCAAGTTCCAACCGAAGTAGCCCCCCTGGTGCATTCGCTCGACCAGTTGTTCGGACGCGTCAAATCGTTGCTCGATCATGAGCGCCGCTTCACTGCCGATGCCGCGCACGAGTTGCGCACCCCGTTGGCTGCGATCAAAACACAGGCACAAGTTGCTTATGGCGCGACCGTTGATGATCAACGTAAGCATGCGCTGGATAAGGTTTTAGCGGGGTGTGACCGCGCGACACGCTTGGTAGAGCAGTTGTTGATTCTGGCAAGGCTTGAACCTGGACATATGAACACGCGTGAAACTTGTGACTTACGCAAACTCGCCGCATTCGCAATCGCTGAAATGGCGCCGGGCGCTATTGAAAAAGGCGTAGAGGTGCAGCTGATTGAAGGAGCGGAAGTCACTATCGAAGGTGCCCCGGAATTGTTACGCATTCTCATGCGTAACCTGATCGACAACGCCATTCGCTATAGTCCCAGTGGCAGCAACGTCAGTGTTGCTGTCACTGAGCACAATGGCAAAGCGCAATTCACCGTGAACGATCAAGGGCCAGGCATTCCTAGCGAAGCAAGATCGCTGGTGTGGGAACGTTTTCATCGCGTGCTGGGAACAGGTGAGGCAGGTAGCGGCCTTGGACTTTCTAT
>JAHECG010000132.1 GCA_024641855.1 Betaproteobacteria bacterium
TTAAAAGGCCTATGGCCATTCCTGCGGCCCTATCGGGCGCGCATCGCGCTCGCCTTTTTCCTACTGTGCCTGGCTTCCGGAACCATTTTGCTGGTGCCGCTGGCGTTTCGCGATCTGATTGACTTTGGCTTTGGTAAACAGGCGCAGCCTAGTGGCGGCCTGCTTGGCGCATTGAGTTTGAATGGACATTTCCTCGCTTTGTTCGGCATGGCCGGCGTTTGGGCACTGGCCGTCGCGGGTCGTTATTACACGGTGTCGTGGATCGGCGAAAGGGCTACGGCGGATCTGCGCAGTGCCGTCTATGCGCGCGTGTTGTCGCAGTCGCCGCAATTTTTCGAGACTTTGCAGACGGGTGAAGTACTGTCACGACTAACCGGTGACACGACGTTAATCCAGACCGTGGTCGGCAGTTCCATTTCCATGGGATTGCGCAGTCTGTTCCAATTCGTCGGTGGCATGGTGATGCTGGCTGTCACTAGCGTTTACTTGTTTTCCTTGAATCTCGGTCTGATGGCCTTACTGATCTTGCCCATTCTCGCCATCGGCCGTAAGGTCAAAAAACTGTCGCGAGAATCTCAAGACAAAATCGCCGATGCTTCGGCCTTGGCCGGTGAAATCCTCAATGCCATGCCGACGGTGCAAGCTTATACGCAGGAACAGCAGGAAATCAGGCGCTTTACCGAGCGCACGGAAACCAGTTTCACCACCGCGATCAACCGCACGCGCGTGCGTGCCGCGCTGACGGCCTTGATCATTTCCGCCATCATGGGAAGCATCATCTTCGTACTGTGGATCGGCGCGCGCCAAGTACACGATGGCCTCATGACGGGTGGCCAGCTCGCCTCCTTCGTTTTATACGCAGCATTAGTGGCGGGTGGAGTCGGCACCATGGCCGAGGTGTGGGGCGACATCATGCGCGCCGCCGGAGCGACGGAACGCCTGCTGGATTTGTTGCACACCGAATCGGCCATCCGTGAAGCTGTCAGCCCGCAAGTCCCGGCACATCCGGCACAGGCAGAGATCCGCTTCGAGCATGTGACCTTCAGCTACCCTGCGCGTCCGCAAACACGCGCGCTCGACGACATTAACTTGGACATCAAACCAGGAGAAAGCGTCGCACTGGTTGGGCCTTCCGGTGCCGGCAAGACCAGCTTATTTCAACTTCTACTACGCTACTACGAAGTGTCCGACGGTTGCATTCGTCTTAATGGTCAGGATATCCGCGAACTGCGTTTGCACGATCTGCGCTCAGGCATCGCCATCGTGCCGCAAGACCCGGTGATTTTTTCCGCCAACGCTATGGAAAATATCCGCTACGGTCGTGCCGATGCCAGCGACGCAGAAGTTTTGCAGGCCGCAAAAGCCGCTCTGGTAGACGAGTTTATCGAGCGTTTGCCCGAGGGCTACCAGACTTTCCTCGGTGAACGTGGTACGCGCTTATCCGGTGGACAGCGCCAACGCATTGCGATTGCACGCGCCATTCTGAAAGGAGCACCTTTGCTGCTACTGGATGAAGCCACCAGCGCCCTGGATGCAGAATCAGAAATTCTCGTCCAAAAAGGACTCGACGCCGCCATGCAGGGGCGCACCACGCTGGTGATTGCGCATCGGCTGGCAACGGTGCAGAAAGTCGATCGCATCGTCGTCATGGACGAAGGAAGGATTGTGGAGATCGGCACCCCGGAAGATTTACGCCAGCAAGGTGGACTCTATGCGCGCCTAGCTGCGCTGCAACTTAACCACTGAAGGCATGCGCAAACAAATTTACCTTCGGCACACCAAATATTAGAATTAACGGTAATATCAACAAATGATTTTTGACACGTTCCTCATCTGGTTCCGCGAGTTTGGCGCCGACATGGCTGGCATGCTTGCCAGCATCATTATTTTAGCCGTCTACTATGCCGTGCATGCAGCACGTGCGCGAAAGGACCCGTCTTACTCAGTTCACTTAGTGAATGAATTGGCACGCCGCAAATGGGTGGAAGGTGTCATGAGCGATCCCGACAAAGCCGTGCTGGCCGTGCAAACATTACGTAACTTCATCATGTACCCGACCCTGATGGTGTCCACCGCATCACTGCTCATCATTGGAACGCTGACCTTATCAGGCCAAGCAGAAAACATTGCTCGCAGTTGGCATGCCATCAACTTTGTCGGCTCTCATTCAGCCGGCCTCTGGATCATCAAGGTCATGTGCCTTTTGGCCGACTTTCTCGTCGCTTTCTTTGCCTATGCCATGTCTATTCGCTTGGCAAACCATGTCGTGTTTATGTTGAATATTCCGAAAGAAGCACAGGACGATAATTCCGTATTGTCGGCAAGCCATGTCGCTAACCGACTCAATCAGGCCGGATACTTGATTGCGATTGGTATACGCGCATTTATTTTTTCCATACCGCTCGTGTTTTGGTTATTCGGGCCGATCTATTTGGTGCTGGCCACAGTAGGCGTGGTTGTGGTCTTGTCGCACATCGATCGAATTTAAATAAATAATTTATTGATCTACGCAATTCAAACACATCAGAACCGCCAATCCAGTTTAAGACGCATCCGTTTATAATGAATCCTAATTTACGCAATCTCAGGAGTTATTTTGTTTAGACTCATTGGCGCAATACTTGGTTTTTACCTCTACGGATTTCTTGGTGGTCTGCTTGGCTTTTTCTTTGGCAGCTTTATAGATCGCACCATGGCTTATGGTGTTGGCGGCATTAATCCGCTCAGCAGCGCCAGCCGCCAAGCCGTTTTTTTGCAAACGGTTTTTATCTTGATGGGGAAACTGGCCAAAGCCGACGGCCATATCTCGAAAGATGAAGTAACCTATGTCGAACAGTTCATGCAAAAGCTCAACATGTCGGTGGAACATCGGCAACAAGCTATTGCCCTATTCAAACAAGGTGCCGCGCCAGACTACGACATCCAACCCAACATCAGCCAATTCTTGGCGGTGTGCGGACATACCCACAGCTTAAGACAAATGTTGTTGGTGTACTTGATCGTGATGGCGCTGTCGGATGGCCACATTGATAGCGCTGAAGAACACTTGTTGATCGAAATTGCGCGGCAACTGGGCTATAACCAAGCCGCATTTCAGAGCATGCTGGACATGGTATTGAACCAGTCGCACTTTGCGACCGGTCAAGCCACCTCAGCCACAGCGCTGGAAGATGCTTATAAAGCGCTCGGCGTACCGAAGGAAAGCACCGACGCCGAAGTTAAAAAAGCGTATCGCAAACTCATCAGCCAATATCACCCTGACAAACTCATCGGCCAAGGCTTGCCGGAAGACATGATTGCTGTCGCGACTGAGCAGGCAAAGGAAGTGCAACTGGCTTATGACTTGATTATGAAGAGCCGAGCAAACTAGCGTACCCCAACTGACAATCTACACACTTCTGTATCACCAACGGTGTTTTGGTTTTTGGGGGCCCCTGCTGTGCCGCCGAGTAGCGCAAACAAGCCGGGGGAAGTCGGCGAGGACTGTCTGAGCGCGTAGCGCGAGTTCCGCAGCCGCCCGGTTTGGTGAGCAACGCAGGGAACCCACGCAGTGGGCGGTGCAGGGGGAGCCCTTCTTTTTGCTTATTATTTTCTTGGTCAAGCAAGACAACTAAGTTTCGGTGAAGGGTAACCTTTAGGTTAGCCATAGCCAAAAAGTAAGGGCCCCGTCGGGGCATGACCGACCCCAAATAATGCGCGTAGCGCTCATCGCGCTGATATCTTAAAAATTAAAAACCACTTCGCCGCGCAACCAACGCGATTCCGCTGTTGGGTCAGTCAATGCAAGCAAAATGGCTTGCCCTAGATTGTGCCCCGTGGCCTGTAACCCGATCTCCTGATACGCATTCGACGTCCCATTGAGCAGCGCATCTGCCCCCAGCACAATGTTGAGGCTCTGTGGGATTTCGGGAGAACTGACTTCGCACTGTTTTGCATCCAAAGAATGTCCTTTGCGGCAAACGCCCGGACGCACGCTATAAATAGAACACAGATTATCGATTAAAAATGGACACGGGGTGCGTTGGGACCAAGCGGCACTTTCATTTGGCTTTGCGGCATATGCTTGCAAGCGCTCGATAAGAGCGTTGATTTCTTGCAGTGGCCGCGAAGCGATTTCACGCGCAATGTAAAAAACCTCAGGGGCTGTTACTTCCACTCGCGCACTACAGCAGTAGCTGCACCCAGCCCGACATGCAACCGTCACACCTTGATCAATTGCAGCTTGAAAGACTTGATCTATGCCATTTTGCAGATTCCGCACAAAAGTGATGACCAAGGGGGAACCGCGCTTTTCGCTCAAGTA
>JAHECG010000133.1 GCA_024641855.1 Betaproteobacteria bacterium
AAGCCAATGAGATAGTCGCTATTTCGGCTAAAATACGCGCCTACGCCCTCGTAGCTCAGTGGATAGAGCATCCCCCTCCTAAGGGGAGGGTCACACGTTCGATTCGTGTCGAGGGCGCCAAACCATTTGGACTTAAAAACGCAGAGCCACTCAACATGTCTTTAACTGATTTGCGCATCGCGAGTCCTGATCAAGGTCCCATTGCCACCGAGGCAATGATCTTGGACGATCACCTTAAATTAGCAGGCGCGGTGGTGCTAGAACTGGGGTGTGGCAAAGCCGAGAAAACACGAATCGTCGCTCAAAAAGCAGCATCGGTTCTAGCTCTGGAAGTGGATAAAACGCAACATGCCCTAAACCAGGCGATCACAGATCTGCCGAATGTTAGATTTGAATTTGGCGGGGCGGAAAAAATTCCTGCGCCTGATGCATGCTTCGATATTGTGCTGATGTTCAAGTCACTGCATCACGTACCGACTGAACTAATGGATAGCGCCTTCGCCGAGATTACCCGTGTTTTGAAACCGGGTGGTATTGTCTACATATCGGAACCTGTTTACGCCGGTGAGTTTAATGACATTCTGAAGCTTTTCCACGATGAAAAATCTGTACGCGAAGCCGCTTTTGCTGCCGAAGAACGAGCGATTTCGTCGTGCCAGCTATCGCTGGTGAAGCAATACTTTTTCCAACAACCGATGCACTTTGAAAGCTTCGATCAGTATGAAGATCAAGTCCTCAAGGTCACCCACACCGACCACAAACTGACGCCGTCTGTTTACGAAGAAGTGCGTAGGAAATTCAGTCAGCACATGACCGATAACGGTGCAGATTTTTACATGCCAATCCGCATTGATCTATTCACAAAGGATGCCGCATAAAGACTGCACCACCTCCCAAATAAAAATGGGCGCCAAGGCGCCCATTTCCCAGTCATTCCCAAATTATTTAAACCGTCTGGTAATACAGATTTTGCGGATGATTCGCTTGCGCAAAGAAGAACCAGCGCTCGGCGATGAGACCTAGATACTGAACCAAAAATGCAACGATCAGCATCAGCGTGCTGTTTTCCGTCATCCCCAACCAAAGCAAGGCAACGGGGATCGGAAACACCAACACCAAAAAAATCCACTTCATGCGCTTCATCAATAGTAATGAGGCGTGGTTGAAAAAATCGCGCGTATTCACCGATCCGCCCATGAAGCCCATGGCTTTTTGTTGAATCTTGTTATGTCGAATACCCAGCGCGGTTTGCAGCGTGGATTTCGCCTTGATGCGGCTATTGCGAATCAGGGATGCCGCACGGGTAATGAATGCACTGCAAATAATAATGGTCGACCAGATACCGTAGAAACGCATTAGTTCAGGCGCGCTATGACTGGCGAAAGCCGTGGTTAAAACAAAACCCGATGCCGTGCCCAACAGGGTGTAGTTGATGACCGTTAACGGTGAATACCATTCCTGTAGAAATTTCAAGCAGGCGTAAATCATACCGGTACAGATAAACAGCGCAAATGTCGCCAGCATGCCGAATGTCGCGACAATCAAGGTCAGTTGCAACTTGGCGCCAGTATCACTGGTGAAGAAGGTGTGATCCCAGCCGAAATGCTGCATGACGCCATACAAAAAAATAAAGAACATCAAGATCGGCAAGGCTATCACTTCGCGCGATAACCACGAGGTACGCCATTGGGTAGCAGCACGCCAGGCGCGCTCAGGTCGTCCGAGATGGAAGAACGATGCCACCAAGCCGCCGATCAAAAATAACAGGGCAATAATCGCGCCGTTACCGTAAAAGCGACTCGCATCCTGTAGCGGTAATAGTTCAACGGCCGAATAGCTTTGACCGGTAAACAAGGCTAAAAACACCCCTTGGCCTACGCCAATCAAGGTGGTTAAAAAAATCACGCTGAACGCTGGATGCATCTGTTTTTACCTCTTACCTGTTTATGCAGCAATCTCGTTACCAGGAGGTGCTGTCGTCCAAGGTCGGCTCGTCTGTCGGTGCACGCGGGCCGCGCTGTTCTTTATTCAGTGGATTATCTGCACGTTGCAATTCGTCGTCATGAATAACCATGCGAGTTTTACGTCGGGGCAGATAGTGATTTGACGGTTTGGTGCCCCATTCCGGCATGAGTTGATAACCGCCCTCTTCACGGATGGTCACGGATACGTCGGACTCTGAATCATGCACATCGCCAAATAGCCGCGCGCTGGTCGGGCAAGCCAAGACACAAGCGGGTTTACGTTCGGCTTCCGGCAAGCTTAGGTCATAGATACGATCTACGCATAAGGTGCACTTCTTCATGACTTTCTGCGTTTCATCAATCTCGCGCACGCCATAAGGACAAGCCCAAGAGCAATAGCGACAGCCGATACACTTATCGTAATCGACCAACACGATACCATCCGATTCGCGCTTGTAGCTGGCACCCGTTGGGCAGACCGGCACGCACGGTGGATCTTCGCAATGCAAACAACTCTTGGGAAAGTGCAGCGTCTCGGTATTGGGAAACTCACCGATCTCATACGTCTGCACCCGGTTAAAGAACGTCCCGGTCGGGTCTTTACCATACGGATTTTCATCGGTCATGAAACCGGCGGGGCCTGATGTGTTCCATTCTTTACACGAGGTCACGCAGGCATGACAGCCGACGCACACATTCAAATCGATGACTAAGGCTAGTTGGGTCATGATGCTTTTACCTTCTTGCGAAACGCGCCGGCAAAGAATTTCAGCACTTTGTCGGTCTTGCCGGTACCAGGTGAAGCCGGCATCGGATCGAATTGCGGATAGCTCTCTTGCGCTTCATCCGCACCCGCTGGATAGATGCGCACATGCACGTCGTACCACCCCGCTTGTCCGGTGTTGGGATCTGAATTGGAAAGATGATCGCCGTCGGCATTCGGCGGCAACTCTTCACTGATGACATGATTCAACAGGAAGCCCTTCTCGGATTCATTGGCATTGTTATCCAAACGCCAAGCGCCTTTGGCCTTACCAATCGCGTTCCAAGTCCAAACCGTGCCGGGCTCTACCGCTTCGGAGTAACGGCACAGACAACGCACTTTTCCGTGCATCGATTCCACCCACATCCATTTGCCATCTTCGATGCCTTGCGTTTGCGCCGTCTTAGGATGCACATACATGAAGTTATGCGTGTGTATCTGGCGCAGCCAAGCATTTTGCGAATCCCAAGAGTGATACATCGCCATCGGGCGTTGCGTCACGGCATTCAACGGATATTTGTGCTTGTCCGTGAGGTGCGCTTCCAGCGGCTCGAAATAAAATGGCAGCGGGTCGAAATAGGTATCGATACGTTTGCGTAAACGATCCGGCGGCTGTTTGCCTTCGGTTTTGCCTTGCGCCGCCAAACGGAAGTTCATCAAAATTTCGGAATAGATATGAATATTGATCGGCTCTGCATGTCGCAATAAGCGGTGCTCTTGCGCCCAATTCAAATAACCGCGATTCCAGTTACGCATGTATTGGAACGACTTGGGCATCTCGTAATGAAACACGCAGTTGTTTTTTTCATACATGGCCCACTGGTTCGGATTGGGCTCGCCCTTCATGAATTTCTCGCCGCCCTTGCCGCGCCAGCCGGCGAGGAAACCAATGCCGGAACCGGGTTCGGTCTCGTAATTGGTGATGAAGTCGGGATAGTCGCGAAACTTGCGCGTGCCATTGGCGTGGGTGAAGGCCGGTAATTTCAAGCGCGAACCGAGTTCGATCAGCACGTCCTGGAATGGCTTGCACTCGCCGGTCGGAGCGACCACCGGAATGCGCACAGAATCGACAGGTCCATCGTATTCGGAGATCGGGCGATCCAGCATGCTCATCACGTCGTGACGTTCCAGATACGTGGTATCCGGCAACACCAAATCGGCGTAGGCGACCATCTCGGATTGGAAGGCGTCGCAAACAATTAAAAATGGAATTTTGTATTCGCCCTTCTCATCTTTGTCATTCAGCATGTCGCGCACGCTGGTGGTGTTCATGGTCGAGTTCCAAGCCATGTTCGACATGAAGAAGAGTAGCGTATCAATCGCGTAAGGATCTTGGCGCCAGGCATTGGTGATGACGTTGTGCATCAAGCCGTGCGCGGCCAATGGGAATTCCCACGAGAAGGCTTTATCGATGCGCACCGGTTCGCCTTTTTCATCGACGAACAAATCATTCGGATGTGCTGGCCAGCCCAAGGGCATGCCGTTCAATGGTGTATTGGGTTGGACATCATCCGGCGACTTCGGCGGTTTTGCGCAGGGTGGAATCGGCCGTGGGAA
>JAHECG010000066.1 GCA_024641855.1 Betaproteobacteria bacterium
CGCCAGCGGGTTCAGCGGAACGCGACTATTACGTCTGGAGCGATAGCGATGCCGCGCTTGAGGGCACGCGCATTATCTTTACCGATACCGAGAAATCCAACTGGGCTTGGGACGAAGAAGCAAAAGCGTTTTATTGGCATCGCTTTTTCTCGCACCAACCCGATTTGAATTTTGATAATCCGGTGGTGTTCGATGCGGTGATGGATGTGATGCGCTTTTGGTTCGATGCCGGTGTGGACGGTATGCGCCTGGATGCCGTGCCTTATCTGTGCGAGCGCGAAGGTACGACCAACGAAAATCTGCCGGAGACGCATGCCGTCATTAAACGCATGCGTGCCGAATTGGATCGGGACTACACCGACCGCATGTTTTTGGCCGAAGCGAATCAGTGGCCGGAAGACGTGCGCGAGTATTTCGGGAATGGCGATGAATGCCATATGGCGTATCACTTTCCGCTCATGCCGCGCATGTATATGGCGATCGCGCAGGAAGATCGTCATCCGATCGTCGAGATCATGGAGCAGACCCCGGATATTCCGGAAAACTGCCAATGGGCGGTGTTCTTGCGTAACCACGACGAGTTGACCTTGGAGATGGTGACCGACCGCGAGCGTGATTATCTGTACCAAACCTACGCCTCAGATCCGCAAGCGCGGATCAACCTCGGCATCCGTCGCCGTCTGTCGCCCTTGCTGGAAAACGACCGCCATCGCATTGAGTTGATGAATCTGTTGTTGATGACCATGCCGGGTTCGCCGATTTTGTATTACGGCGATGAGATTGGTATGGGCGACAACTTTTTGCTCGGTGATCGCAATGGCGTACGCACGCCGATGCAATGGAATGGCGAGTTGCATGGCGGTTTTTCGGTGGCGAGTGAGGAAAAATTATTCTTGCCGCCGATTATCGATCCGCAATACGGCTACGGCGCGGTGAATGTCGAATCGCAACATCGCAACAGCTTTTCTTTGCTGAACTGGATGCGGCGCTTGATTACGATGCGTAAGGCGCATCCCGCTTTCGGGCGCGGCACGCTGCGTTTTTTGCGTCCCGGAAATCGAAAAATTCTGGCGTATTTACGTGAGTATCAAGGCGAGACGATTCTTTGCGTCGCCAATCTTTCGCGCGCGCCGCAAGCGGTCGAATTGGATTTATCCTTGTTCAAAACCCGCGTGCCGGTGGAGTTAATGGGGCGCAGTAAATTTCCGCCCATCGGCGAGTTGCCTTATTTGCTGACGCTGAGCGAGCATGGTTTCTATGCGTTCCGCTTGGCAGCCGATGTCGAAGCGCCTGCTTGGCATGAAGATCGTCCGATCACACCGGACCTGCCGGTGCTGGTGTTAGTGGAGACAGGATGGCGCACCCTCTTTGGACGCACCGAAGAAGGCGAAGGCATCAACCAATTGATGATGCGGCGCGCCAAGGATCAGTTGGAGCGACAAATTATTCCGCGTTACTTCCGCGCGCAACCCTGGTTTATGGATCGCAATGCTGCGGTGCAGAAATTCGAGTTCGGCGATATTCGCGAGTGGAACGAAGGCGCCGGTAATTGGTTGTTGGCGAATGTCGTGGTCACGCTTGCGGCGGGCGAAGTGCATCGCTATGCCATCCCGCTTTCCCTGGCATGGGAAGACGAAGATGAAGGGCGCGTCGGCGCGTTATTGCACGCCACCTTGGCAAAAGTACGGCGGCGTGCGCGCATGGGCGTGCTTTATGATGCCTTTTGGGATGATAGCTTCTGTTTCTCGGTTGTCTCTGGCATGGAGCGCGGCGCGAATTTGAAAATCGGCGAGGGTCAACTGGCGTTTCGCGGCACCCAAGCTTTTTCTACCTTGGCGCATTCTCCCGGCGCGGCAACGGTCACACGCAGCGTATCCGAGCGCGGCCGTCTGCTGGTTAATCTGAACGACCAATTAGTGTTGAAGGGGTATCGCTGGATGCTCGAAGGTGAGCATCCAGAGCTTGAGGTGTCGCGCTTTTTGACCGAGCAGGCGAAATTTACCCATATCCCGCAATTGGCCGGCACGGTGGAATATGCGGACGGTGCGGGACATCGTTCGACGCTGGCGATTCTCGAACGTTATGCGCAGAATCAGGGCAATGCATGGGCTTTCTCCTTGGAATATCTGGAGCGTTTTTTGGATGAGTGTCGCGCCAATCCGGAGCAGCCGCCGAACGCGCATCACAGCGTTTATTTGAGTTTGATTAAAACCCTAGGCTTGCGCACCGCGGAATTTCACCAAGCCTTGGCGTTGCCGGATGATGTTGGTGCTTTTGGCAGTGTGCCGATCGTGGCCCGTGACATTGCCGATTGGGTCGATGGCGTGCGTGTGCAGATGGAATCCGTGTTCGACTTGTTGGAGCTGGAATTACCGCGCTTGCCGGTTGCGGCGCAACGTATCGGCAACAAATTGTTGGCGGCGCGTCCACGGCTTTACCGCCGCATCATGCGCGCGGCGTCGGTACAACTCGATAGCATGAAAACGCGCTATCACGGTGATTATCACTTGGGCCAAGTATGGTTGGCGAATAACGATTTCCTGATTACGAATTTTGGCGGCGAACCCAATCGCCCTTGGGAACAGCGGCGGCACAAGCACACGGTATTGCGCGACGTGGCCGATATGATGTTGTCGATTTCCGCAGTGGGCGCTGCGGCGCTGGATCATGTTGCAGGGGATTCCGGTGATGCCATTACCAGTTTGCAAGGCTATGTAGACGACTGGGAGGAACTCGTCCGCCGCGCGTTCTTCCGCAGCTATCGCAAGGCGATGCTAAAGCATAGCTCGCATCCTTCCGAGGCGGCAGCGGCAGAAGCGTTGATCGCTTTATTCATGGTGGAGAAGTCACTCGCCGAAGTGAATCTAGCACTCAAACAACATTCCAATACGGTCGGCGTTGCCATGCGGCGTTTGATTCAAGCGGTACAGCACAGGAGATGATTTTGGATTTAGCGACACGGCGACATGACATGGACTTCGGCGTCGAGATGACGCCACAAGGCGCGCGTTTTCGCTTGTGGGCGCCGAGCTGCGAACGCGTTGCATTGTGTTTGGAAGAACAAAAGCATGAGCCGGTGCTGTCCATGGATCCTGTGGGTGACGGTTGGTTTGAGTTGATCGTTCCCAGTGCAGGGCCTGGCACGCGTTATCGCTTCGAGGTGAACGAGGGCTTGCGCGTTCCTGACCCAGCATCACGTTACAACCCGGACGATGTGCATGGGGCGAGCGAGGTGGTCGATCCGACGGCGTTCCAATGGCAGGACGTTGCTTGGCGCGGTCGGCCGTGGGAACAAGCGGTGGTGTATGAGTTACATGTCGGCACCTTCTCTCCAGAAGGTACCTACGCCGGTGTGATGGATCGGTTGGATTATTTAGTGGAACTGGGCGTCACGGCGATTGAGTTGATGCCAGTTGCCGATTTCCCCGGCACGCGGAACTGGGGCTACGACGGCGTACTGCCGTTCGCGCCGGATAGCAGTTATGGCCGGCCGGAAGATTTGAAAGCCTTGATTCAGGCGGCGCACGCCAAAGGCTTGATGGTGCTGTTGGACGTGGTGTACAACCACTTCGGCCCAGAAGGCAATTACCTCTACGTTTACGCCAAGCAATTATTTACCGAGCGCCACCATACGCCGTGGGGCGCCGCGATCAATTACGATGGCCCCGGCAGTCGCCCGGTGCGGGATTTTTTTATCAACAACGCGCTGTACTGGTTGCAAGAGTATCACTTTGATGGCCTGCGCCTGGATGCGGTACATGCCATTGCCGACGACTCCCAGCAACACATTCTCACCGAACTCGCAGTGCGCGTGCATGCCAGCATCGCCGCTACAGAACCTGGTCGTCACGTGCATTTGATCCTGGAAAATGACGCCAATCAGGCGCGCTTTTTAGGTTCAGCGCAATATATCGCGCAGTGGAACGACGATATTCATCATGCGCTGCACGTGCTGGCGACCGGTGAGTCGGATGGCTATTACGCCGACTATGCTGATGCCCCGTTTAAACATCTAGGGCGCTGCTTGGCAGAAGGATTCGCTTACCAGAACGATGCATCCGCATTTCGTGATGGTGAAATGCGTGGCGAATCTAGCGCGCATTTGCCGCCGCAAACTTTTGTCGCTTTCCTACAATGCCACGATCAAGTCGGCAACCGCGCGTTTGGTGATCGAATTACCGATATAGCCAAACCCGAAGCAGTGCGCGCGGCGGCAGCGGTGTTTTTGTTGGCGCCGAATATTCCGATGCTGTTCATGGGCGAAGAGTTTGGCGCAGCGACGCCATTCCAATTTTTCTGCGATTTCGGCGATGAGTTGCGCGATGCGGTGACGCAAGGGCGGCGGCGCGAGTTCGGCAAGTTCGCTCGTTTTGCCGATCCCGAAACGCAAGCGACGATACCCGATCCAAATTTGCCGCAAACTTTTTTCTCATCTAAATTGGACTGGGCATCACTGAGCAACCCATCCCACGCCGAGTGGTTGTCTTATTACCGCGCTTTGCTCAAATTACGCCAAGCCGCGATTGTGCCGCATCTATACGGCACGCAAGGCGGCGCAGCGCAATACGAAGTGCTGACGCCAACGGGACTGCGCGTGACTTGGCGCTTGGGCGATGGCGCAACGTTGCAACTGCTGGCGAATTTTTCAGATGAATCCATTAAAACCAACACGCCAACAGGAAAGACCGTATTTGCTACGCATCCTACGGAGCCGCAAGGTGAGTTGAGTCCATGGTCCGTGCTGTGGACGATCAAAACGAATTAAGGAATTCCATGAGTAGCTTGCTAGATCAGTTGTGTAGTCTTTATGGTGTGTTGCCGCAATACACGGACATTTGGGGGAAGACCTTTCACCCTTCCGAAGCCGTCAAACGTGCGCTGCTGGTGGCGATGGGCGTTGCTGCCAATACCGATGAGGAAGTCGCCGCCTCCTTAAAGGATTTTGAGCGCCGACAATGGACGCGGCCGCTGCCACCGGTGCAAGTGGTGCGCGAAGCGGCGCGGCCGCATCGGATTGCTTTCAACTTGCCGGTGAGCGAGGAACAGTCCACTTACCACTGGTGCTTGCGTCATGAGTCGGGCAACGAAGATCGCGGGGAATTTTTTGCGGCGTCATTGGAAGAAACCGGGCGTTGCCATTTAGATGAACAGGATTTCGTGCGGCGGGTGTTGGTTTTGGATTTGGCCTTGGAGCCGGGCTATCACCAGTTTTCATTTGAACGTAGCGACGGTGCTGGTCTGAAGGGCGATATGCCGTTCATCGTTGCGCCGGATGCTTGTTATTTGCCGCCAGCGATCCAAAGTGATGGCCGTGTGTGGGGATTTGCGGCGCAGTTGTATGGCATTCGCTCCGAACACAATTGGGGTATCGGCGATTTTGGCGATCTGCGTCGCCTATTGGAATTTTGTGCGGAATCGGGTGCCAGTACCGTGTTGCTCAATCCACTGCATGCGCTATTTCCGGATGCGCCGGAGCACGCCAGTCCTTATAGCCCTTCGAACCGTGGTTATTTCAATACGTTGTATCTCGATGTAGAAGTTATTCCCGATTTTGCGGAATGTGCCGAGGCCAAGGCCATGGTGCATGCGCCGCAATTTCAGGCGCAGTTGCGCGCGCTGCGCGCGGCGGAACAAGTCGAATACCGTGGTGTGGCCGCGATGAAATCGCAAGCGCTGGAGCGCTTGTATGTGTATTTCCGTAGCCATCATTTGGCCCGCAACACGGATCGCGCGCGTGCGTTTCGCGCCTATCAAGCGGAACAAGGCGACAGTTTGCGCAAGCAGGCTTTATTTGAAGCCTTGCAAGAATATTTTCGTGCGCAGGATGGTGGCGTATGGGGTTGGCCGGCTTGGCCCGAAGCCTACCGCGATCAACACGCACCGGAAGTCGCAAGCTTTTGTGATGCCCACCTGGAACGCGTAGAGTATTTTGAATACTTGCAATGGCAGGCATCCAAACAATTTGCTGCGGCAGGGACGCGTTCCTGGGAAGTCGGTTTGGGCGTTGGTGTGATGTTGGATCTGGCGATTGGCGTCGCGGAGGGCGGTGCGGCAACTTGGTCGCGGCGCGAACTGTATGCCTTGACAGCCAATGTCGGCGCGCCGCCGGACGATATCAATCACATGGGGCAAGACTGGGGCTTGCCGCCGTGGATTCCGCATCAATTAACGGCATCGGCGTACGAACCTTTTATCGAGTTGCTGCGTGCCAATATGCGCGATTCCGGCGCCTTGCGCATGGATCATGTGATGGGTTTGCGGCGCTTGTTTTGGGTGGCGCGTGGATTGCCGGTCGCCGATGGGGCTTACGTCAATTACCCGTTCGAAGATTTGCTGGGCATCTTGGCGTTGGAAAGCCATCGCAACCGCTGCTTAGTGGTGGGCGAGGATTTGGGTACGGTGCCGGATGAGGTGCGGCATGCGCTGAACCCGACGAACGTACTATCGACACGACTGATGTATTTCGAGCGACATCATGATGGTCGCTTGAAGCAGCCTGCGGAATATCCGGTGAATGCGATGGCCGCTGTGACCACGCATGATTTGCCGACACTGGCTGGATTCTGGCAGGGCTTGGATATCGATTTGCGCGATCGACTGCATCTGTTCCCGGATGAAGCGGTGCGCAATCAACAAGTCGTTTCACGCTCGGAAGACCGCGCGCAATTGTTGGTGGCGCTGGAAAGTGAAGGCGTATTGCCGCCCGGCAGTCGCATGCAGCCGATCGCTTTTCCGGAGATGACGGCGGAGCTGGCTGCCACGGTTTATACCTATATGGCGCGCACGCCATCGAAATTGTTGTTGCTGCAAATGGAAGATGGTTTTGGCGTAAAAGAGCAGCCGAATCTACCCGGCACCACGGAACCGACTTATCCGTGTTGGCGCTTGAAAATGCCGCTGAATTTAGAAGCCTGGCACAGCAGTGATTATTTGCAGGCTATTTTGCAGGCGTTGCGTCAAGAACGTCCCGTGATGCAGGTGGCTGGCCCGGAAGGTGGGGCGGTGGGCGAGGGCGTGCAATCGTGGATTCCGCGCGCCACGTATCGTTTCCAATTGAATCGCGATTTCAATTTATGGGAAGCCACCGAACTGGTGCCTTATCTCGATGAGTTGGGCATTAGTCACTGTTACTTGTCGCCGATTTTGAAAGCCCGTCCTGGCAGTCGTCACGGTTACGACATCACCGACCACAGTAGCCTTAATCCAGAGATCGCCAGCGCCGAGGAGTTCGAGCAGTTCGTTGCTGCGCTCAAGCGCTGCGGCATGGGGCAGATCATGGACGTGGTGCCGAATCATATGGGCATCATGGGCGCAGATAACGGCTGGTGGTTGGATGTGTTGGAGAATGGGCCTGCTTCCAAATATGCGGCCTACTTCGATATCGATTGGTACCCCATCGCAGAAGATTTGCCGGGTCGCGTACTGTTGCCGGTGTTGGGCGATCATTACGGCGCAGTGTTGGAAAACGGCGAACTCAAGCTGGTGTTCGACGCCGAGCATGGCGCGTTTAGCGTGTTCTATTACGATCATCGTTTCCCCGTGGACCCACGCGAGTATGCGCGCATCTTGGGACAGGATTTGGCACGCTTACAGGCCCGCGTTGGTGCTGAGCATCCTGTGCTCTTGGAGTTTCAATCGTTGGTCACGGCGTTCGGCCATTTGCCATCGCGTGATCGCGAAACACCGGAGGCGGTCACGGAACGCGCGCGTGACAAAGAAGTGCATAAACATCACTTGGCAGCGCTCTACGCCAGTAGCGCCGATGTCGCGCAATTCGTGCAAGAAAATGTGGCCGTATTCAACGGCACGTCAGAAGGAGTGGCGAACTTTGACGGGATGCATGAACTATTGCAAAACCAGGCTTATCGTTTGGCTTTTTGGCGCGTGGCTTCAGACGAGATCAACTATCGACGTTTCTTCGATATCAATGATCTGGCCGCTTTGCGCATGGATAACCCCGAGGTCTTCGAGAACACGCATCGCTTGGTGCGCGAACTGTTGGCACGCGGTTATGTGAACGGTTTACGCATCGATCATCCGGATGGCTTGTATGCGCCGCAGGAATATTTTGAACGCTTGCAGGCGATGGCGACGGCTTTGTTGCCGCGCGCACAAACCCCAGCGGAAGAAACCGCCAAACCGTTGTATCTGGTGGTCGAGAAGATTCTTGCCGTGCATGAGCGGCTACCCGAATCCTGGCCGATCCATGGCACCACCGGTTACGACTTTGGCGCGGCGTGTAGCGGCTTGTTTGTGGATGCGCAAGCGGAAGAAGCGTTCACTCGAATTTATCAAAGCTTCACGCGCACGCGTCCGGATTTTGATGAGATGGTGCGGCGGAATAAGCATTTGATCATGGAAACTTCCCTGGCTGGCGAGTTGCAAGTGTTGGCGACGCAATTGACGCGTATCGCCAAGGCGGATCGTCGCACGTGTGATTTCACTTTCAATAGCTTGCGCAGCGCGCTGGCAGAAATCGTGGCAAGCTTTCCCGTCTATCGGACGTATGTCGTCAGCAGCGAGACTTCGGCCGAAGATATCCGTTATGTGGATTGGGCTGTCGGTGTGGCGAAGAAGCGCAGCTTGGCGGCGGATAACAGTATTTTTGATTTCGTGCGCGATGTGTTGTTGGTGCGGCAAGGCCAAGGCATGAGCGAGGAATTTCAAAAAGCCGTGTGTGCCTGCGCTATGAAGTTCCAGCAGTACAGCAGTCCGGTGATGGCGAAGGCGGTCGAGGACACCACTTTTTATCAGTACAACCGGTTGGTTGCACTCAACGAAGTTGGCGGCGAGCCGCATCGCTTTGGGGTTTCGCTTGCGGCTTTCCATCATGAAAACCAGGCGCGCGCTAAGCGTTGGCCGCATTCCATGCTGGCCAGTTCTACGCACGACAACAAACGCTCGGAAGATGCACGCGCGCGCATCAGCGCACTCTCGGAGATGCCGGAAGATTGGCAGCATGCGCTAACGCGTTGGAGCAAACTCAATCGCAGCAAGCGCCGCAAATTGGGTGCAGCGCGCGCGCCCAGCCGCAACGACGAATATTTGTTGTATCAAATTCTAATTGCAGTGTGGCCGTTTGAAACGCCGGATGCGACTGAGCTCGGCCAGCTTTCTGAACGCGTCGAAGCTTATATGCTCAAAGCCGGTCGCGAGGCGAAGGAAAATAGCTCATGGGTCAATCCAAATATCGAGTACGAGGAAGCCACGCGCGAGTTTGTGCGTGCATTGTTATCGGCCGATGCGGCCAATCTTTTTCTACGTGACTTTTTGTCGTTCCAAACGCGGATTGCCCGCTTAGGTGTTTTCAATAGTTTGTCGCAAGTGTTGCTGAAGCTGACCGCCCCGGGCGTGCCGGACATTTATCAAGGCAATGAGGTGTGGGATTTCAGTTTGGTGGATCCGGATAATCGCCGCGCGGTCGATTATAAAGCGCGACATGCGGCGTTGCGCTCGATCAAGGCGCTGCATGCGGAGCAAGGAGCGGCCGCTTGCGCGCAGCAATGTCTTACAAACTTCCAGAATGGCCAGATCAAACTTTATTTAACCTGGAAGACGTTGGGCTTCAGACGAGAATTTGAAGCGCTGTTGCGCGATGGCGATTATTTACCACTGAAAGTCCATGGCGAACATGCCGAGCGGGTCTGCGCCTTTGTGCGACAGCATGCGGGCGCAGTCATGCTGGTGGTGGTACCGCGCTTACTCGATGCGTTGATGGGCGAAGCCGGTCGTCAGCCTGTTGCTGAAGCGGTGTGGGGCGATACGTGGATCGAACTGCCGTCGGAACTCCCGCAGGTGCCGTGGACTAATGTTTTGACTGAGCAAACCGTTCAACCCTTGACCCTCGGTGAGGGACAAGGACTCTCGCTGGCGCGGGTGTTTGAGGTTTTCCCTTATGCCTTGCTACGCGCAACTTAGACTTGACGTTGCAGCAGCATCACGGAGCGCGGCCCTACAGTGAGCTTGCTGCCGCTTGCGTAGGCATGCGTGTTGTCGATCCAGCCGTGCATGGTGTCTAACTGTTTAATCCAATGCTCGCCCCAGCGTTTGGCCGGCAAGGTGTATTCCAACGCTTCGTAGTGCGCGTTGAAGATCAGGTAGAAGCTGTTGTCGGTGATCGGTTCGCCACGGGTATTCGGATTGGGAATGGTGTCGCCGTTAATGAAAATCGCTAAGCTTTTAGCGAACCATTCGTCCCAGTGTTCGTCGTTCATTTGTTTACCGACGTGCGTAAACCAGGCGATGTCTTTGCAATTCGTGCCATGAATGGCGCGGCCTTGAAACCAGCGGCGGCGGCGGAATGCCGGATGAGCATGGCGGAAAGCAATCAGGCGTTTGGTAAAGGCATGTAAATCCTGATCTAGGTTGGACCAGTCGATCCAAGAAATTTCGTTGTCCTGACAGTAGGCATTATTGTTGCCATGTTGCGTGCGGCTGAATTCGTCACCCGCGAGCAGCATCGGGATGCCCTGCGAAAGCATTAGCGTCACCAGGAAATTGCGTTGTTGCCGCGCGCGTAGGGCCAAAATTTCCGGATCGTCCGTGGGGCCTTCGGCACCGCAATTCCAGGAACGGTTATCGTCGGTGCCGTCGCGGTTACCTTCACCGTTGGCCAAATTGTGTTTGTCGTTATAGGACACCAAATCGCGCATGGTGAAGCCATCGTGCGCTGTCATGAAGTTGATGCTGGCGAATGGGTTGCGCGTGTCGTCGGCATACAGATCCGAACTACCGGTAAAGCGTGAGGCAAATTCGGCTAAGGTTTCATCTTGGCCGCGCCACAGATCGCGTAGGCAATCGCGGTATTTGCCGTTCCATTCCGACCAGCCTGGCGGGAAATTACCGACCTGATAGCCGCCTTCGCCGACATCCCAAGGTTCCGCAATTAGCTTCACTTGGCTAATCACCGGGTCTTGCTGAATGATGTCGAAGAAAGCGGACAGTCGATGCACTTCATGCAGTTCGCGCGCCAAGGCGGCAGCGAGGTCGAAGCGGAAGCCGTCCACATGCATCTCTAGAATCCAGTAACGCAACGAATCCATGATGAGTTGTAGCACGTGGGGATGGCGCATATTGAGGCTATTGCCCGTGCCGGTATAGTCCATGTAATGGCGCTGGTCGCCTTCCATGGTGCGGTAGTAGTAGGCGTTGTCGATCCCTTTGAAGCTCAACACGGGGCCGTAGTGATTGCCTTCGGCCGTATGGTTGTAGACCACATCGAGGATGACTTCAATGCCAGCCTGATGCATGGCTTTGACCATTTGCTTGAATTCGGCAATGGCGACACCGGGGCGTTTATCAGCGGCGAAATCAGCGTGCGGTGCGAAGTAGGAAATGGAGTTGTAGCCCCAGTAATTGCGCAGACCTTGTTCGACTAGATGATTGTCCTGCACGAAGTAGTGTACTGGCATCAATTCGACGGCAGTCACACCCAATTGCTTCAGATGCTCAATCGCGGCGGGATGGGCGAGACCCGCATAGGTGCCGCGCAAATCTTCCGGTACGTCCGGATGCAACGCGGTAAAGCCTTTGACGTGTAGTTCGTAAATGATGGTTTCGTGCCAAGGGCGTTGTAGTTGACGATCTCCAGCCCAGTCGAAAAACGGTTGCTGCACGATGCACTTGGGCATGAAAGGTGCGCTGTCCGCATCATTGCGTACGTCCGGCCCGGCGCTAAATTGATAGGGAAATACGGCTTCGTCCCAAATAATATCGCCATCGATGGCTTTGGCGTAGGGGTCAAGCAATAGCTTAGCCGGATTGCAGCGCGTACCTTGCTCGGGTGCCCATGGCCCATGAATACGATAGCCGTAACGCTGACCGGGCTCGATGCCGGGAAAGTAACCATGCCAACAATGGCCGGTAACTTCGGGTAGATCAATCTTCATTTCGTTGTTTTGATCGTCGAAGAGACACAGCTCAACTCGATCTGCCACTTCAGAAAAAATTGAAAAGTTTGTACCGGCACCATCGTAGGTTGCGCCGAGCGGATAGGAGTTTCCGGGCCAGACTTTCATAGGGATATTGACCGTGTAAGTGAATAGGTTATTGTGCGGGTAACAAAGGCGAGACTGGCATGAAAGACCTGTACTAGTCGTGCGTGCGTTTTGTCATTGATGTATGTTCTAAGATGATAACAGGAGATGGGTCGCAAGTGAAAATGCGTGGCCGTTAATCAGGAGGAAGTGCTGTGAAGCTCATCGAAGTCAACGCGGATTCGGGACATATCGATACGGTCGCCGGTATTGCAGAACAACATGAAGCGGCTGACTTTCGTCTGGGCTTCAAGGGCGAAGATGGGCGGCAAATCATGCGTATTTTGATTGCCGATGATCGAGCACAGGCCGTTCTGGACGGGTTGCAGAAATACTTAAACAAGGACCCTGAGGCGCGCATTGTAGTGCTGGCTGTTGAAGCCGCTTTGCCGAGGCCGCCGGAGCAAGAGCGCACGAAGGAAGAATCCGCAACGGCGATTCGTGAGGCGCTGTATGAGGAGATCGAAAAAAGCGCGCGCCTGGATAATAATTTTCTGATTCTCGTTGTGCTTTCGACCATTGTTGCTGCCATTGGGTTGATTGAGGACAACGTCGCCGTGGTCATCGGTGCGATGGTGATTGCCCCCTTGCTTGGCCCCAATCTGGCCTTAGGGTTGGGCACGGCCTTGGGCGATACGGCGTTGATGTGGAAGGCGACACGCACGAATGGGATTGGCATTGGTTTGGCTTTTTTGCTCGCATTGGGCATTGGCTTGATTTGGCCGGTGGATATCAATAGCCATGAATTGATGGCACGCACCGATGTGGGATTGGATTCGGTGGCGCTCGCGCTGGCTTCAGGGGCTGCAGCGGTATTGTCGATCACGACGGGGCTTTCCAGTGTGCTGGTCGGCGTGATGGTGGCGGTCGCACTGTTGCCACCTACAGCCACGCTCGGCTTGATGCTCGGTGCAGGACAATATCAGCATGCGCTAGGTGCTGCCTTGTTGCTGGCGGTGAATATCGTCTGTGTGAATCTTGCCGCCAAGCTGGTGTTTCTGGCTAAAGGCATTCATCCCCGCACCTGGTGGGAAAAGAAGAAAGCCCAGCGGTCGATGGTTTTGTATCTTTTAATCTGGGTAATCACGCTGACCTTGCTCGTGGCTGTGATCTACGTTCGGAGCCGAAAATAATTCAAATATCGGCCATTCCAGCATCGTGGTGATTTGTTGCTATGCTGAAATGGTGTTACTTTAAAAATCCTACTTTGCTCGTGCGCGATGGATTTTCAAGAACGAGATGAACTTAGATCGGATTATTTGCTTTCAGCCTGGACCCAAGCAACGATGGTTGATCATTCTTGCGGCGTGGATCTGTGTGCTCTTGATTGGCGCGATACATGATTTAACCGGCCCCAATATTGAGCTGCATTCATTTTACCTAGTCCCCATTCTCGTGATGACTTGGTTCGTTGGGCCGCGTTGGGGCATTGCGACGGCGTTACTCAGTATTATCAATTGGATGGTGATAGATTTCAGGGCCGGGCTGGATTGGTCGGCAGATAGCGTTGTTCTCCTGAATGAGTTTATTCGATTGGGTATGTACTTGCTGCTGGTGATCGTTGCATGGCAGTGGCGCAGCACCTTGAACCGCGAAGCGGATTTAGCGCGGCACGATACGCTGACGCAATTACCCAACCGACGTGCTTTTTTTGAGTTGGCGAAAATTGAGTTGGAGCGTGCGCGGCGTTATAGCCATACCTTGACCACGATCATGATGGATCTGGATAACTTCAAGACGGTAAACGATCAATTGGGGCACCAGTGCGGCGATGAATTGCTACGCATTATTTCCAATATCTTGCGCGATGTGACGCGCTCTTCGGATGCGGTCGGACGATTGGGTGGCGATGAGTTTGCGATTGTATTGCCGGAGACGGACGCGACGGCGGCTTTAGCTTTTTCAGAGAAGCTACGGCGTGAAGTGCTCGCTGCGATGCAACGCGAGAAGTGGCCAGTTACCATTAGTCTTGGCGTGGCCACTTTCCATGAACTGCCCGCGGATGTTGATCAGTTGCTCAAGTGCGCGGACGACTTGATGTACGCGGTTAAATCGGCGGGCAAAAACGAAATCAAGCATGCGGTGATCGGTCAGCTTGCTTCGTGATGCCTGCCATGGAGAATCGTTAGGATTTAGTACCGCCTTTACTATTGGACCAGCGATCAATTGCACGCGCTGCCCATTCCCGACCGCCAAGACCAAATGCCAGGGCGAGGGCGAGGCAAATCGCGCCAAACAGAATGGCGAAAGCCGTGGTCAGCAATGTGGTGCCGATGGCCAACTGTTCCAATGCGACGAATATGGCAAAGATTTGCACTGCATATTCGGCGATGGTGCTGATGGTGAGTGCACCATCGACGCCTAGATTGCGCAGCCAGGCAAATACCATGCGATTGATGAAGCGGGCGAGCAGGGTGCCGAAGATGATGATGAGGACAGCGACGACGATGTTGGGTAAATATAAAGCGACACGGTTAAACAAATCGGCCACCGCCGTGAGGCCAAGGCTGCTGGACACCGTCACCAACACAATGAGCAATACTAGCCAATAACTCACTTCGCTGATGATGCCGGTAAAAGTGATATGCATGTCACCATGCTTGAGGAACTCCTCGACACCGGTTTTTTCGGCCAGTTGGTCGAAGTGGGCCAAGGCAAGCAGACGTTTTACGCCGCTGCGGACCAATTTGGCAACGATCCAGCCAATGAAAAGTAGGATCAAGGCCGTCAATAGCTTGGGCAGAAAATCAGAAAGCTGGGCGATGATGGCATTGAACGAAGAAAGAAAAATATCGAATTGTTGCTGCATGGTGGAGCCTCCTTGGTGACCTATCGCGTACGAGTTTCACTTGCAATAGGTTGTTGCTGGTGCCCGGGTTAGATCATACTGATACCCGGTCGGCCGCTTTGTTGATCCGGCGCGGTAATTCGTAAACGCGCAGACCTTTGGAATCAAGCTCTGCAATAATAGGGGCATTATTATCGATACACAAGTTTGCAAAACAATGAAAAGCTGATATGCAAATCCACGACTTTTTTCTTTACCTCGCCATTATCTTGATCACCGCCCGGCTCGCCTCAGAAACGGTAAGCCGCTTTGGTATTCCCGCCGTGATTGGCGAACTTGCGGCCGGGTTGATTCTCGGGCCATCGGTGCTCGCTATCGTCTCGCCTGATCAAACCATGAAGCTGCTGGCCGAGATTGGTATTATTTTGTTGCTGTTTGAAGTCGGCATGGATACCGATATTTTTCGCTTAGCTAAAACCGGATCGAAACCTTTCGTGGTGGCTGGTATTGGATTCTTTTTACCCTTCGCGCTGGGTTTTGCAGTGCCGTTTTATGGGTTTGATCTTTCTTTGCTGGCGAGTCTCTTTATTGGCGGCACGCTGACCGCAACCAGCATCGGCATCACCGTACGTGTGCTCACCGATCTGAAACGGCGTGATGCTGATGAGGCGCAAATCGTCATTGGTGCAGCAGTGCTCGATGATATCTTGGGTGTATTGGCATTGGCTTTTCTGTATCAGTTTTCCGTATCAGGAGAAATTACTGCGGCGTCCACCGTGCAGGTCGGTGTCTTCATCGTGTTGTTCATGGTGTTGGCACCCATCGCAGCGAAGTTTGTCGGCGCCATTATCGACCACTTCGATCGGCGCGCTGAATCTCCGGGCCTGCTGTTGACCATGGTGCTGAGCTTGATTCTATTGTTTAGTTATCTGGCGCATCTAGTCGGCGCACCGGAAATCATGGGCGGTTTCGCGGCGGGTATTGCCATGGGGCAGCGTTTTCGCGTCAGTATCACGCATCGACTGAAAGTCCCATTCACCGAAAAGCTCAACCGTTTATTTTCTGCTAGTCCGGAGCTATCGCATCGGCTTGAAGAGCAGATGCGCCCACTGATTCACACGTTTTCACCGATGTTTTTCGTGATGGTGGGCGTGTCGCTGAATTTGAAGACCGTTGATTGGTCGCAACCCTTCGTATGGCAGTTGGCAGGGATATTGATGATAGTAGCCATCGTCGGTAAATGGGTGGCTGGCTTTGCGATAAGCGAGCCACGGTTCGTGCAAAACGTGGTGGGGCTCTCCATGATTCCGCGCGGCGAAGTCGGTTTGATTTTTGCGCAACTGGGGTTTTCTAATGGAATCTTGAATGCGGAATTGTATGCGGCGTTATTAATTGTGATTTCGCTAAC
>JAHECG010000067.1 GCA_024641855.1 Betaproteobacteria bacterium
GAAAAATCCACGCCGGTAACATGATCGAAATGCCGCGCCAACTCAAAACTAGCGCGCCCTGCTGCACAACCCAAATCGAGTGCTTTGTTTGCAGGTTTGTCGCCCATAGCTTCAAGCGCTAGATGCGCCAACGCTTCGGAGAAATTCGGCACGTCGTAATAGGTGTCGCCATAATGAAATTCGGCGTATTCCGACAATAATTTATCTGTCTCATAATGCGAAGACGGCACGCTGGCTGTCGCATCCGACACCACATAGCGAAAACCTGCATGCTGGAAAAAATGGCGACGAAATGCATAGCGCGCACTCTTCAGCGCTTCATTACCACAGGAGATCCACGAGCCACCTTTGAATAAGTTGTGCCGTTCGTCGAAGGTCGGCGTGGTGAAATCGTCGTACAGCGGATGCACTTCAAAACCGGCGAAGGGATAGATCGGCGTTTCCGTCCACTGCCAGACATTGCCCACCACATCATACAAATCGCCATGGCGGAATTTGTTGACCGGGCATGCGGAAGCATAGTGATGCAGATGCAAGTTGGCGCTTGCGGCTTTTCCAGCCGACACTTCATCAACGCCGGAAACATCGTACAAGCGATGCCACTCGTCCTCGGTTGGCAAACGATACGGTTCGCCGGTTTGCTCGCGCTTCCAATTACAAAACGCTTTGGCTTCGTGATAGTTCACCTCTGCCGGCCAATCCCACGGCATCGGCACTTCTTCTGTCATCAAGCGCAAGTGCCATGACTCGCCATCACGAATCCAGAAGGTCGGATGCGTGGCTTTTGCAAATTTTTTCCAAGCCAAACCCTCTTCTTCCCACAACAAATCATTGCCATAAGCACCGGCGTCGACGAACGGCAAGAACTCTTGATTGCTCACCAAATATTGCCCAGCGGCAAACGCTGGGATATCGGCTTCATGCTCGCCATATTCATTGTCCCAACCATAGGTGGACGCAGCTTTGTCTTTACCTAAGCGCACGCTGCCGGCCGGTATGGGCACCAACGCATTTTCTGGTGCAACCGAAGTCTCTAGGCAAGGCCGCCAATCCGGATGCGGCCGCACTAAATCCAAACGCTGCTGGCGGATCAAGACAGAAGACGTTTCCAAATGAATGCGCTCATGCTCGATCCCCATCAGAATCACCCACCACGGATGATTCCAGTCGATCGGCAAAGTCAGCGGCAGGGTTTGAATCAAATGATCGACACGCTGCCGCACTTCTTTTCGATAAGCACGTACCGCATCAACCGTGGGCCATTCATAGTGCGTGGCATCCAAATCATCCCAGCTCATCTCATCGACGCCCACGGCGAAGATAGACTCGAAACGCGGTTCAACACGCTCCGCCAGCAAGCCCGCCAACACCAGCTTATTGATGAAAAAAGTCGCGGTATGCCCGAAATAAAATATCAGCGGATGGCGCAGTGAAATCGGTTTTTGCAGATACCCGCCGCCACACACCAGCGTTTCGAATAATTGCTCATAGCAATCTTGCGTGGCGTGGAAGTATGCAAGGATCTCGCGCCGCTTGGCCTCGGCATCGTTACCATCCAGATTCGGCGTTACGGGAAATAAAGGGCGTCGCATGTCAGTGAGTTTCATGGCGTTTTAGTCGATGCGTTTTCGAATTACTTACAAAGGTACAAAAAGAAGGGCCAGCGCAGATTAAAATTAATGCGTCAACCAAGTAAAGTATAGGATGTAAAACACGATCCAGCCAAGCATCAACCAACGGCGCTGAATTGCTAGCGCATAGCGTGAGCACAATGCACGCATGGTCCAGCGTGTTGCAAAAATCACCACAGCAAAGCGCAGCCAGCGCGCAAACACGCTCACCGCAAGAAATAAAAATAAACTCACACCTTCGGCGGCTGCATGGATCGCATACGTTTTATACGGTACACCACCTAGCGCACCTTTGAATAAGCCTATCACACCATACTGCTGCAAATGATGACGCGCCAAGTCAAGTAAACCCATATCGACACCCGGCAACAGCGCCAGTACCGCACGGACTCCACTTAAATCACGCAAACCCCAGTCATACATTAACACGCCACCCAGCAATGCGCCGACCAGCGCATAACCACTGGCAAGCAATGCACGACGTCGGTCGCGCAGCCCCAACCAAGACAGCAACACATCGGGCACGATAAAGAACAACGTCGCCTCGGCAAAACCCCACAACGCCGCCAAAAAGTTCATTCCCAAGGTGAAAACTTTCCTTCCGTTGCCAGCACGTGCATAGCGTCATCAAGGTCCGTCATCCAGCCTTGCTTATCCCCATTCCAATACAAGCCCTCACCGACAAAGACATCGCAGAAAAATGGCACGAGAATCGCCTCACCCTTGGGCAAGGCTTTGCCTAACCCATGCAAAAAAATCGGTACGACCGGCACTTCGGCATGCCGCTTGGCCAAATGCGCGACGCCACTTTTAAAACGCGACAAACGCTCCGGTTCACCGCGCGAGCCTTCGGGAAATAAAATCAAGATTGCGCCTTCTTCCAACGTCGCACTCGCCGCAGCCAACGGATCGCCAGCACTGGCTTTGACTTCACGCTGTAAAGGAACAATTCCGATCACATTCAGCGCAAACCAAGCCAGCACGCGATTGCGCAGAAAATAATCCACCGCAGCTACTGGGCGTATCTGCGGCAACTGTCGCAATGGGAATAATGAAATCAACACCAGCGTATCGAGATGGCTATTGTGATTCGCTACGATCAGCGCTGGGCCACTTTTGGGTAAGCGTTCGCGGTGTCGCACATTCAGGCCAATCACAATCAGTGCTAAGGGACGCACGATGACCACGAAGAACAACCAGCGCAGCAACGCCTTCATAGCTTAGTAGTGCAAAAAATAGACGTAGTGAAAAAATAACGGCGCGGTATAAGTCAGGCTGTCGATACGATCCAGAATGCCACCATGCCCAGGTAAAAGGCTGCCGCTGTCTTTCACCCCGAGATCGCGTTTCAAGGCGGAAATCGTCACATCGCCGATAAAACCAAACACACCAATAATCACGCCTGCGCCGGCTGCTTCAGTCAGGCTGAACGGCGTAAGGTAAGGTGCAATGAGTATCGCCAACAGGAGCGTCGTGAGATTGCCGCCAACCAAGCCTTCCCAAGTTTTTTTCGGGCTGACCTTGGGAATCACTTTGTGCTTTCCGAACAGCTTGCCCCAAGTGTATTGAGCCACATCGTTGAACTGCGTGAGGAACACCAGATACAGCATCAAACCCGCTCCTGCCCCGGCGGGATTTTTGTCGGCGGGCAAGACCAGCAAGAAGGCCATGTGGCTGAGACTGAACACGGTCGTCATCAAACCCCAGTGCAAAGAACCCATGGCGCGCAGGAAGCCTTCCGTCTCGCCAATGATGACCATGCGCAGTGGCAACAGTAAAAACATATACACCGGAATAAAAATGATGAACATGCCGTACCAGGCCGTCGCCACCCAGTAATAGTGAACGGGGATCGCCAGATAGGCCCAAAACAATACGCGCCGATCCGCGCGGCGCGTTGGGATGAGCGAAAGATATTCTTTTAACGCGAGAAAACTAACGAAGGCGAAAAATACAACCGAGGCTAACGGCGACAACAACATCGCACCGGCAAAGATGCCGATCATTACCCACCAAGAACGCATGCGCAGTTTGAGTTCGCTGTAATCCTTGTTGGGATGGGTGAGCGCGATCAACCACACCATCAAGGTCGCGAACACCAAAACCCCAGCCACACCGGCCAAGGCCCAGCGTACATTGGTTGTCAGGTGCATCATCATCGCCGCACCTCCTGCAAGGCTCCGCGCGCTCGATTGACGATAGTCAACAACAGCAGCAGTGCCACAGCCGCAAAAGCCAGGTTTTGCCATGCGCCAGGTGGTGTGCCGAGCGCCAGCGCCAAGGCGATGGCGCCAAATACAAAGGCGCGATCACTTTTACCCATCGGCCCATCGTAACGCCGTGTCGCGCCGATTTGAATTGCGACTACACCGGTCATCTCACTGAGTACCGCCAACAATACGGTCAACACCAGCACGCTCGGACTCACCCCAGGCAAAACGGCAAAGGGCAGATACAACGCTGCATCCGAAACCACATCGCCCAATTCATTCAACACCGCGCCCAATGCGCTTTTTTGATTGTGCTCACGGGCCAACATGCCATCAATCGCATTCAACGCCATGCGCAAAAATAAAAATAGAGGGATTAAAAACAATGCCCAACGCGCCGTTGGAAAACGATATAGCAACATACCGACCACGCACGAAAGCAGCATTGCGGCCATGGTCACCTGATTCGCCGTAACCCCGCGCAGGAATAATTGTCGCGTCAGCGGTCGCAGTATATTTTGAAAAGCCGGTTTCAATTGGTAAATCGTTGGCATACCTTGCGCCTCCCCACGCACTGCATTGTTAAATAATATTGGACATGATCGCATTGCAAGGCATTGAACGGCAATGCGGTTCCGCTAAGACCTAAAATAATTCCCGCCGAAATCCCTACCTATTTCGCAGTAATCAGCCGGTTTATGCATTTTACGACCCGACTTAAATTAATCAATTTCACTCAAATTCTGATCTAAATTGATTTTTTAAACACCCGATAAGGAGACTGACCATGAAATCCTCAATCATTACTTCTAGCTTGCTGGCGTTGTTACTCGCTGTATCTAGTAGCATCTGGGCACAAGATGCGGCGGCACCCGTCAAAGAAAAATCGCAGGCGCAAAAGCGCGAACAAATTTACGGCTCGCAACTCATGACACAACAAGAACGTAATGCGCATCGCGCTAAAATACGTGACGCTAAAACCGAGCAGGAACGCGAACAGATTCGACTTGAGCACCACAAACAAATGCAGGAGCGTGCCAAGGAACGTGGCGTGTCCCTGCCAGATGAACCGCCAATGCGTGGTCAAGGTGCAGGCAAATGTGGCGGCTCTGGTATGCCTGGCGGCCCAGGGGCAGGAATGCCGGGGCCGGGCGCTGGTAAATGCGGTGGGGCGGGGGGTGGCAAACGCTAAGTCCACAGGCCTGATACGCTACACAAACCTTAGGAATAATATTCCTAAGGTTTACGTGTCAAGCGCGCATAAAAAATTGCACAAAGATAAAAAATAACGGCGAGGGTCACTTCGGCTATCCCCAGGCGCATCGCAATTCCACGCTCACCGTACGCGCGCACGACACCCTCGGTAAAATACAGCAAGATCAGCATCGACGACCATTGGTAGGTATAACGCTTGCCGCGCAAAATGCCAAACAGCGGCAATAGCAAAGGCACGGTCTTAAGAATCAGCACCACGCGTCCAGAAGGCGCTAACCATGCCTCCCAGGCCAGATTCAAAGCAATCAGCGCCAACAGCGAAATCACGGCACCCGCATGCAACCAACGACGCATGGAATTACTCACTGCAGCGCCTGCAATTGCGCTTGTACTGCTGCCGCATCGACCGCAACATCATTAAATTCGATACGTTGCAATTCACCATTTTGGCGCACGTCGCAGCCATCGCAATCAATGCCCACCAACTGCGTATTCTGCCCATCCTGAATTTTCTGCAATAAGGTTTCTTCGGTATTCGCCAAGCGGCTCGCGAGCGCCAGAAAGTCGGTGCTACTGACCCAACGCGCTTGGGCAAAGCCAGCGATGTAACGTAATTGTTGCGGTTCGATGCGGTAAAAGGCGAAATCCAAAGCAAGATAATCTTCGGCTTCTGGAAAATAGCGCAAGTAACGACTACGGATATGATGCGCATCGTCCGGGCCGATCAATTTTGCTTCACCCAGGAGAGTTAAGCGCGGTAAGGATTGCGCCTGATTGCCCGGATCATGCACCGCCAAACTCACATGCGCATCATGATTTAGATTGTGGGTATGCTCAGCCAGTGCGCTAATCAAGATGACCGGACGCCCCAGGTGATCCGTCACGTAATCCACGAAGGAGCCATATGGATAGTTTGGAAATTTGAGTGATGCTGTAGATAACACACCATAGTGGCGGCGGCGCAACAAACGACGCGCCTCTTGACCTGGAGTCATGGTCATATGCGTGGCTTTACCGAAATGAAAAAACACAGTATATCAGGCTGCGCCTTGACACCGATAATGGACGAATGATAGCGTCGGTCGATGATTTCACTGCCCAACCCAATCAAAAAATTTCTCGGTTTTGCGCGCTTTGTCGCACAACGCTTCCTGGATGATCGTTGCGCACAAGTTGCCGCCAGCCTTACGTTCACCACTTTGCTGGCATTGGTTCCATTAATCACGGTGACCGTCACCGTGTTTGCCGCCTTCCCGATTTTTTCAGATTTAATTACGCAATTAAAAATCTTCATGCTCAGCAATATGGTGCCCGAGGTTGCAGGGAAGATTATCACGGTTTACATGGAGCAATTTTCCAACAAAGCCGCCAAACTCACCTTGCTTGGCATTGCCGGGTTGACCGTCACAGCGCTCTTGTTGATGAACACGATTGATCGCACTTTCAACTTCATTTGGCGCGTACGCAAACCACGCGCACTTTTGCAACGCTTTCTTACCTATTGGACTGTCTTGACCATCGGCCCGATTATTCTCGGCGCCAGTCTGTCGATCACGTATTACCTCGTCCGGTTATCGCTGGGTTATGTGGCACACATCCCCTGGATCGGGCAAGCCGGTTTAAAGATCGTGCCCATTTTATTGATGTCGATGGCTTTTTCACTATTGTATTTCACCTTACCGAATCGCTTTGTTCCCTTGCGGCATGCGCTCCTTGGTGGACTCTTTGCCGGCATTTTTTTTGAACTCATGAAACGGGTGTTTACCCTCTACATCACCAGCTTTCCTACTTACACGCTGGTGTATGGGGCGTTTGCGACTTTTCCAATTTTCTTGCTGTGGGTTTACTTTTCCTGGCTGGTAATTTTACTTGGCGCGGTGATCGCGGCGGCTCTGTCGCATTGGCGCGTCGGCACTTGGCAGAAATCGCGTTTACCCGGTTGGCGCTTTGAAGCCGCCCTAAGCGTATTGCACGAACTGGCCAATGCACAAGCCTCTGGACACTCGGTCACCTTGGCATGGCTGAGAAAACGCATCAACTTGGGACTGGATGAAATTGAAGAAATTTTAGACCGTTTGTCGCAAGCGAATATTGCACGACGTAGCGAAAAAGATGCCTGGTTGTTGTCACGTGCACCGCAAGACATCAGCGCAGCGGAAGTGTTTCGCTTGTTTGTTTTCAGTGTTGGCAAGCCTACTGAAACGCAAGAAAGTTACCAAGCCTTGCTCGGTAAACTGGATGCCGAACAACGTACCGCGCTCGCTCCAAGCCTTGCCGACTTAGCCTCTAACACCAACAACCCCAGCGAACCATAAAGGACTACGCTAGTTGAACGTAAACAGATCAAAGCTATCGGTCTGTTCAATCAGTTTTTCCGCGCGCACAACTTGAATCAGACCCTGACTACGCACCTCAAACTCACGCATTGGTTGAAAACTGCCGCGCGATGCGACAATCCGTGCCGACAGTTTCAGCGCGGGCACCTCGGGTAGCAAAAGAGCCGGCTGGAACAAGGCATTCGCCGAGGTTATGACCGGCTTGATGGCAATGGCTTCGGCATTTGGCGCAAGCATTTGCGCGCCTACCTCGACGCGGTTTTCAATGTCAGACTGCATCCAGCGGACTTGCCCGACCCCCCAAGCGCCGGTTTCCGGCGTTTCCACACCGATGATGTCGCCCACCTTAAGCTTGGCGTAGCTTTCTGGATTTTTAGTGAGCGCAAAACCACCCGCGCTTTCGTTCACAACGAGCCATTTCGAACAGTTGTAACTTAACTGGCTACCCGTCGTCTGCAACACATCGGATACCTCCACCGTAATCCGTTCGTCGGCTTCCGTCGCATCAGCCGCTAACGCATCCGCGCTCAACATATGATGCAAAGCCGAAATTCCGCCGCAAATATGCGCATCAGCATGCGACTGCGCACGGCCAAACATACGCTTGGGAGCTACACCCCATTGCTTGATCAGGCGCTTCAGCATTTCCCGGTACCCCGGCTGGCTCGCACTCATCGGCAAACCGAGATTGTCTACTGCCTTCCCCGTATCCAGCGTTTGCACATGCTGGTGCAGCACGCGTGCCAATGGAATGGTGTTGAGGATAATATCGGTACGCGCATCCGTGACTCCTTGATAATGCATCAAAGCCTTGGGCGGGGTATCGTTATCCAAGCGCACTAAAAATAAGCCATGTTTATTTTCGGTCGGACCTAAAGGCTGCAACACCGCATGCGTACCGATTTGCACAAGAACTGCTTTAATCGCCGCGATTTGCCCCTGCAGCAAATGATAGGGATCCGCGAGTGCCAGCAACAGCGTTTTAATAAACACAGTATTAATGCTACCGCCATCACTGTCGGAAATCGCTGACGTATGGATATTCAACTTGGCCGCGTACCAATACAGTCGATAAAGTTCAGACCAGACTTTAGCTGTGACCGGCGCATACGTTTCATAAAACACTTCCAACACACCACTCAAACATTCGATGGCGCGTGCCATTGCCAACGCTGTGCTCTTGTGAGTGGCCAAATTAACGTGGCGCGCCGACAAGTCCATTAACGCTTTTTTATAGCCGTTCGCCAATTCATTGAATAACTCGCGCATCAAAGCCGCTGCGCGCAAATTTTTGTCCGAAAGCGGTAACGATTTACCCACGTACAATTGTTGTTGCGACGGGAGTAGTTTGTACACCGCCGTACGATATAACTCCAACAAATTGCAACGGGCCTCTTCGCCCAGTTTCACGCTATTTAACGCGGCAATCGCGTCTGCGAGCTTGCGGCCTGCCTCTTGGCTATTCGCCAACGGCAAGGCATCCAACCACTCCTGCACCTGCTTGGGACGTGTTTCCACCTCGATTTTTGTACTCGATGGATAAGCGTGCAGCGAGAGTTTAAGTTCCATGGTGCTGGGCGGGTGATTATTGTTAAAACCTTGATTCTAGGAACATTATGCGCATTTGTAAAATTTTACCCGCGTTAAGCGGCAATCTGATGCCGACGTGGCCCAAATCCGTAAACGATTAATCCCACCCCAGCCATCGCCCACACGATCACCGCACCAGCCGGTAAATCCCACCACGCTGACGCCAGTAACCCCAACGCATACGCGATCAGTCCACTCAAGTAAGCCCATATTAACCGTTGCTTAGGTGCATAGTAACGGGTCGCCATGGCTGGCACGATGAGGCTGGCAAACACCAAGTAAATCCCCACCAGCTGCACGGAAGCCGTGACTGCGAAGGCGAACAAAATATAGAAACCCAAAACGCCCAAGCGCTGTCGCTGCGTGAACCAAAGCAACGCGACCGCCAAGCTGAAGATTGCCGCCAATGGTAGTTGCTGGTAATTGACCCACAAAATTTGCCCGACTAACAGATCTTTCAAATGCTCGCCGCCATGTACGTTATGCGCCAGCAACAACACGCCGCCGGTCGCCGCCAACACGAACAACACACCAATCAACGCTTCCTGCACTTCCGGCCAACGTTTTTCGGTATACGTCAGTAAAAAAGCGCCCAGCAAAGCGGCGCTCACCGCCGAAACCTGCACACCCACACCTTGCGGCTCGAAGCCCATCAGATCGGCAGCGATCACGCCCAAACCAGCGATTTGCGCGATGGCTAAATCGATGAACACGATGCCGCGCGACAACACTTGCATACCTAAGGGCACGTGACTAACCAACACTAAGAGTCCCGCCAGAAACGCGGGTACCAAAATGGACAGCTCTAATCCCGAAATATTCATTTCAATGCTCCGAGCAAGCGCTGCACCGTGGTATCGAACAAGCTGAAAAGATCTTTACTTTGCGCATCAGCACCGACCGTAAACGGCATCACCACATTCGGAATCTTGGCATGTTCGGTCAACCATTCCGAGGATCGGCCATCGTTGTAAGCCGCGCGAATCACCATTTTCGCCGGTTGCCCTTGTAATTGCGTCAACACTTGCGTCAGATAACCACTATTCGGCTCGACCCCTGGCTTCGGCTCCAAGGTCGCGACTTCACGCAAACCCAACCAGCGTTCCAAATAAGGGAAGCCTTTATGTTGCACCACGATTGGCACGCCTTTGAGCGGTGCGGCTTGCGTTTCCCAACGCTTGATCGCGGCTTGCCAGCGCGCGACAAACGCTTGATGCCGCGCGGCATATTGCGCCGCATGTACCGAATCGAGCTGCGACAGTCGTTGCGTCATGGCTTGCGCCACTGGCAGGAAGTTGCGCGGATCGGTCTGGATATGCGGATTGCCACCCGGATGCACATCCCCTTCCGCGCGATCTAAACGCGTCGGCACTTCCAGTTTTTGCACATAGGCAGTCGCCTCGAAATAACCGGGCTGGCCGGGCTGAATCTTGGCGTTCGCGGATTGTCGCAGCAAGATCGGCAACCATCCGATTTCCAATTCTGATCCGGTGCAGACCAGCAAATCCGCAGAACGGGCACGCGAAATCAAACTCGGTCGCGCTTGAATCTGATGCGGGTCTTGCAGTGCATTGGTCGCGGTATAGATCGATACCTGATCGCCGCCCAACTCTTGCGCCAGCGCGCCCCATTCCGGCTCGCAAGCCAAGACATTCACCGTGGCATGCGCGGTAACCGTCGATACTAACAAAGCGACGGTCAATAACATTTTCAAATAGTGGTTCATGACCTTCTCCTAGAATTGGTGCGCGCCGTGCGCACCCAGGCTCGTGATGTATTGCAGGAAGATTTGATGATCGCTGGCACCCTGACGCGATTTGTCTTGCGCGAATTGCAAGCGGAAGCGGCTGAACTCACTCGGGTTGTAATCCAGCATCAAACTGGTTTTTTGCGGCGCATAGTTTGCGGCCGACAGATTGGCGCTATTCAAACTGTAATCGACATGCCCGCTGTCCAATCGGTCTTGGCGTAAACCGATGCGCCAATGCGGCATGAACTGATACACGCCTTGCAAATAAGCGCCCGACTGCGAAGACGCATAAGCACTGGTCAATGCGCTCGCGCTAGTATCGTAGGTCAGCGAACCTGCTTCGCGACGGTAAAAATACTCGCCTTGCAGCTTGAAGTTAGTACGTGCTGCATTGCCATTCGGCGCCCATTTCCAGACGAAATCCGCAATCCCAAGATTGCTGTTGCCGCTGAACGCGTTGGTCACTTCTGACCCGGCTAAATTGTTATCGGTATAGCTGCGGTTGTGCGGTTTAGCATGTAAATAAGACAAGCCAGCGCGCCAACTATTGCTGACACCGACATCGCCCCCCACATGCGCAAATAAGGCCACGCTACCCACACCATTGCGATTGCGAGCGGCGCCGGGAAACTCTGTACCGCTTCCCAATTCGGCACCCACTTCCAGGAAAGTCTCAGTCGGCGCCAGCCATTTCAACTGCACGCCATCTTGCCCAAATTGCGTGCCGAGAAAGGCTTTATACGCCAGCGGATTGTCGACGAAATCCCAGGTATGGGCATGCTGTTCATTAAGATAGCCGATGCTGGAGAAGAAGCGTCCGGCTTTGATCGTGAAGCCATGATCCAGTCCCAAGGTTTGAATCCAAGCTTCTTCTACGGAAATCTTATTGTCCGGCGTCAATGCCAGATTCAAATTGCCCCGCACATAGGGATCGATGTTTGCCGATATGCCCAATTCCGATTCGGCCAAACTGAAACCACGCTTACCAGGGCCGATATCGCCACCAGGAATGAAACCCGTCATACGGTATTTGTCCGGATCCTGCGACAAATTGCCATAGGTCCCGGATAGGATCAGCGAAATATCCGGGTTAAACGCATTCGAACCGGCAGGCGCTGCGGGTGCCGGTGTTGCCGCGACTTGCGCGACTTGTTCCTGCGCTTGCTTGGCCGAAATTTGCGCTGCATTGGCATTGCCTTCGGCTTGTTGCAAACGGGCTTCCAAGGCTTGAATTCGAGCCTCGTAAATTTGTTTCATTTGTTGAATGTCGGCGCGGATTTGCGCCAAATCCGCATCGCTGGCCGCACTGGCCGGCTGGGCAAGCAGCAATAAGCTGCATGCACCCAATAGGTGATATCGCATGATGTTCCTCGTTTAAGCAATGAACCGCAGCGACCGCAAGCGGCCGCTATGTGACTACTGACTTAAACGTGGAGTGGTGGCGCGCGGGATTGGTAAGAAAGAAAACTAAGGCGGTAAACCTGCGTGGCCGCATGTATAGGCGGCGTATCGCTGAAGGTCGCCAGATCAATCGACGGCGCAACTGAAGTGCAGGCAGCGCCTAATTGCGAGAACGCGGCGCACTTGGTGCACTGCTCGCCATGCGGCAACTTTGGATCAGATTGCGAATGTCTAGTCGAATCAGCGACATGTGACAGCGCGTGCCAAGCCGCGCCTTGCTGCGCAAACAGCAAAGCAAAGGCTAGTAATACACTGTAAAAGGCACGTTTAGACATCGGAGCGGGCTCATCCTATCAACTCAACCCCCGTTAAAGCAAGGCTTTTAAGTTCGCTCTCAGGGCACTTGAACTACCGCTTGGAGCAGTCAATCGCGCAGGGGTTCAAGCTTTTTTCTTGGCACGCGGATGCGCTTGATCGTACACCTGCGCCAGGTGTTGAAAATCCAAATGTGTATACACCTGCGTCGTGGAAATATTCGCGTGCCCCAACATTTCCTGCACGGCGCGTAAGTCCCCACTGGACTGCAACACATGGGAAGCGAAAGAGTGACGCAGCATATGCGGATGCACATGCACACCCAATCCCAGTTTCTTGGCCCAATAAGCAACGCGTAACTGGATGGCGCGCGGCGTCAGTGGGCGGCCGGTGCGGTTGACGAAAATGTGTTGTTGCTCTGCGGGCGTAAACGTTTCGCGTAGCGTCAGCCATTTTTGCAACGCATCCAAGGCAAACTTACCGACCGGCACGATGCGCGTTTTCGCGCCTTTGCCGGTGACACGCAACTCACCCTGCGCGAAATCGATGGCGTCGATTTCCAAACCCGTCAATTCAGCCAGCCGTAGGCCTGAGGAATAAAACAATTCCAGTATTGCGGCATCGCGTACCGCGAGCGCGCTATCTTCATCCGGAACCACTAAACGCGCCACGCTATCCGGTGACAGCGCATCCGGTAATTTTTTCGCATGCTTGGGCGCTTTCAACCCCATGCAAGGATTGAGCGTAAAGCCATGATCGCGCGCGAGGTAACGATAGAAGGTACGCCAAGCGGAAAGCTTACGCGCCAAGGTTTTACCGCTCTGGCCACGCCCATGCAATTGCGCGACAAAGCGGCGCATTTGATTGATTTGTAGTTGGTTTAACGGTGTGTCTTGCGCCAACGCGAGCAAGGCTTCAACGTCGCGCTGATAATTTTCGCAGGTGAGCGGCGAGAGACGCCGCTCGTGCGCGAGATGAGAAACGAAGCCGGCGAGCAGGGGCGCGTCGGGATGCGTAAGCGGAAGCTTAGGCTTGGCTGGGCTCACGCGCAATATAACGATCGAGCGCCACGCTGATGAGTTCGCCCAAACGCTTCAAATACAAGGTGCCCATGCCTTGATAAAAACGCCCTGGATCTTCGCTCGCCAATACCAATAAACCAAAGGTCTGATTGGTGCGCAGCGCAACCATGGCAAACGATTTGAGGCGCTCACCATCATCGCCGAACCAAGTACCGGTTTCATATAAGGCATGTGAACCGCAAGAGGGATTGGTGAGACTCTCAACATACAACCGTAGCTCCTTGCTGGTGGCGCCAAGCTCTGGCAAGGCGCTTTCCGCAGGCGGCTCATCATTGCGCCACAGACGCAAGCCGATATGCGGCACGGAAAAATCTTCACGCAAGTTGTAATAAATCGCCTGCAACAAAGTCTCTAAATTAGCTGCCAGCAACAAGGCCAAGCTAAAACGGTGTACGCGTTCGCCCAGCGCATCGTTCTCCTCGCCAAACTGCACCAACTCGCGCAACTTAGCTTCCAGCAGAGAATTTTTTTCACGTAGCGCGACAACTTGATACTCGGAAAGCGAGATCGCATTTTCGTCGTGAACATTGGGGAGTTTAAGGTCAAGCAGCACGTTGACGTGTTGCGAAAAAAAATCCGGGTGTTCTTTGAAGTAACGTACGACGTCTTCCGCTTCGATTTTCATTTTGCTCCCATGTCCGGCGGTTATCTTTCACAAAGTATAGCGTGAAACATGGATGCCTTACAGAGCTAATCGGCCCTGTTTGGTAGAATACGCCGTGATTTTTCGTTACAACACCTCATCGCCGAAGCCCCTTACACACATAGAAAATGGATATGCCTGAAAACCCGACCAACGAACCACAAGCCAATGCCGACTCACAGCGCGTGCTCGCCGCACTCATGGGCCTGCATCGCGCCTTCCCCCTGGAGCGCCGCATCAGTAAAGAAGCTTGCGACGACACACGTGAGACCTATCTGGCCGTGTTGCTGCGCTGGATCCAAACCGGCGCACCGCCGCTCACCACCGGCTTCGATCGCGAATCTTTGGATGAGTTGGCGGCATTGGACGCCATCTTCATCGTCAATGAGCAAATCGGCTGCCCGCCGTTCAATGTCGCAAAAACGGATATCCAAGTGCATTTCCCCCATGAAACCTTGCATGCGCTGTCGGCCCTGGATGCGCTCGCCATGCCGCGCCTACTCGACGCGCCAGCCACCATCGAAACTCGCTGCGCCATGAGTGGCGAAGCGATCAGCCTGACGCTGACCAAGGAGGGGGAGCTGCGGGCAGCAGAGATGGATACGGCGCTGGTGGCTTTTCAAAAAGTCGCGAATCAAGTAACGCGCTACACCTTCGATCTGGCACCGGGCATTCGTTTTGTCTTGCCGCAACATGCAGGCGGTTTAGGGCAAACGCTGAGCTTGAGCGAAGCAGCCGCAGTCGCGAATGCTTTTTATACGTTTCAGCGCAAGCTGATAAATGGGCGCTAATCTGAAGGGGATTTGAAACAGCGATTGAAGTACCAAGACGCCAAGAACTCCAAGAACACCAAGGGACTCGGCAGTTTTCCTGTGCGTCCCTTAGCGTCCTTTGCGATTCAAGCTTTCAGGTTTTCTCTGTGTTTGTCGCGCAAAATTCACTGGGTCTGACGGATAATCAAAAAACTTTTTATTTTTCTTGGCGCTCTTGGCGTCTTGGCGGTTCAAGAATTTTTGGTTTAAGTATTCAGTTCAATCACGCCGCTGAACACTTCCATGGCCGGGCCGGTCATCATCACGGCGTGACCCGCGCCCTCCCAGCGGATCATCAGATCACCACCATGGGTTGTAACGCGCACCGTGCCGTCAAGTAAGCCGCGCTGAATACCCGCCACCACAGCGGCGCAAGCACCGCTGCCGCAGGCCAGAGTTTCGCCCGAGCCGCGCTCAAACACCCGCAGCTTGATATGCCCGCGATTCACGATCTGCATAAAGCCGGCGTTAACGCGTTTGGGAAAGCTGGCATGCGACTCAATCTGCGGCCCATCGCTAGCAACGGGCGCAGTCTCGACATCATCGACCACTTGCACGGCATGCGGATTGCCCATGGAAATCGCGCTGACCTCAACGATCTTGTCCGTCAAGGACAACAGATAAGTCGGCGCACGATGATCTGCCAAAAAGGGAATCTCCGACGGCTCGAATCGCGGCTGCCCCATATCGACGCTGACCTGACCATCCGCCTCCAAACGCGGCATGATTAAGCCATTCATGGTTTCAACGCGAATCTCCGTCTTATCGGTCAAGCCATGGTCGTGCACATAACGCACGAAGCAGCGTGCGCCATTACCGCACTGTTCGACTTCGCCACCATCGCTATTGAAAATACGATAACGAAAATCGGCATCGCTGCGAGAGGGTTTTTCGATGAGCAAAATTTGGTCGCAACCGATGCCGAAGTGGCGGTCGGCTAAAAAGCGCAATTGCGCTGCGCTCAGGGCAAGCGCCTTGTTGATACCGTCGAGCACAACGAAATCATTGCCCAGGCCATGCATTTTTGAGAATTTAAGTTCCATGTGGGAGATTTAAGCATGAAAAAAGCGGTTTAACCACAGAGAACACGGAGTTCACAGAGAAGGGCCAAAAAAACGGATGGCACGTACTGACCCAACCCGGCCATTCACGTCTCGTAC
>JAHECG010000134.1 GCA_024641855.1 Betaproteobacteria bacterium
GTAGGCTGGGCGTGCCGCCACCGAAAAATACCGCCTGAACCCGCCGCCCCCAAACTTGCGGCAGGGCGGCTTCTAAGTCACGTTCCAACGCGGCCAGATAAGCGTCTTCGGGGATGCCGCTCTTCGCTTCATGCGAATTGAAATCGCAGTAAGGGCATTTGCGTACACACCAGGGAATGTGTACGTACAGCGTCAGCGGTGGCGGCGCGTCGAAGCGCGGCGTCAATGGCATAAAAATAGGTTGAATGGGTATGCTGGGCATGGGGCGTAACGTCAACCATTTTAAGCGCGAAGCGACTTCATTCTACATTCATCGAGGGCGCGGCGCGGCCAGTGACCTGAAATAGTCGCCATCCAGGATTAGCCGCTACGCATCGGCTGGCCCAAGCAACTGAATCCTTGAGGCCGACAAGCAATACGCCTACAGGGTGATTGGGGTTTGCCACCCAGGCTTTGCAATCTTTTTCATTATTCACAGCGTAAGCTTTTACGTCGGTTAAATAGCGAATATAGAGTGCACGATAATCGGTGAGAACCAATGATGAGGGCTTCAAAAATGCAATGCTTTCTTTTAGGGCTCGGGTCGTTCTGGATGACTCGGTCAGGTCGCGGTACACCGGACCAAAATCCGCGCGCCATCCGGGCGTGCGGCTAGATAAGTAATTTTCATTGACTCTTTGCCCCTCTTGCCATCCGGTATAAATGAATAGCCCCAGGATTAGACTGATAAGCAAAGTCGCCAAGTTTAGTTTACGACTTAACAGGGTTGTTTTTACTAATGGGGAAATTGCCATAAAGAAAAAGGGGAACGGTACCGCCAGCATACGCAGATCCAGATCGATACCTTTCTGGGTTACTCGCCCATAGAAAAGAAAGGCGAGGTTAACTGTGAACCACAACAATGGGAGCCAAGTACACAGCGGAAGCAAAATCCTGAAACCTGAAGTTCTGGCAGCGCGAAAGACTAAGTAAAGTGCAGCTACTAGCATGGGAATTTTAAGGAATGCGCTTATAACCGTGTCAAAATCAAATAGTGAGTACTCTAAAAGTCTTTGCACAGTCTCGATATCCATGGATAACCGATCCAGCACATGAGTTACCGCGCCACCTCGCGCAGAGCCTGAGATATTGCCGCTGAGGTTCCAATTATGTAACCACAAGGGCATCGTTATCAGTAGGCTGACTAACAAAGCGCCTGACGCGTGAAGCATCCGCTTGGTATACGTGCCGCATGAAATCAAAAATACGGTGAGACACAATAAAGGCAAAAATATTGCGCCGGTATAACGTGTCCAGTTCGCAATGCCAATGCATGTCGCTGCAGCAAGCCAGAACACCCATCTCCCCGCCTGTTTGTATTTAAGTAAGAAGCCAAATGCCAGCAACACGAGGGGTATGAACAGGGTTTCACTCCATGCGTGACCAAATACAGCCATGCTAGAAGGCGTAAACATGCTGGATGCGGTAACAATGCTTGCTATGGCTGGTCTGCCAGTAAGCGTCAGACAGGCCCAAAACATGGCTAAAACGGTAATGCAAAGGAGTATAGGATTTAGGATAAGGGGCGCATGATCGATATCCAAGCCGGGTATCAATGTGAAACTTGCCCACAGTGCTGGGTATGCGGGTGGCCATTGCGCTGAAGGTATCCGTACGGGCGTTTCCGAGACAACGTTGGTCACCTTCATTGGGTGCCCGGAAAGAAAATTCAATGCGGCATCACGGTAAGTTAATGAATCCATCGTGTAGGCAACATGCCCGCGCGTGGCATGGAGGGTCAGGACCAAGACTAAAAGTAGCGAAAATGCTGCATATATGAAAATAGCTTTGGGTGGAATAGCTGGGCTTGCGGGGGAGGTCATGGCTTTTACGGAATTTCCTCAACTGTTACACGTAATAGTGTGGCACTCGACGCCAACACTCTTCTGAATTGTCGCACTAGAAGTAGCAGAGCATGTAGCAAAGGGCGTGTTGGCTAGCTTTTACCCCGAATCACATTGAGCCTTGCCACCAAAGCCGCCAACGCCTGCCCCCGATGGCTGATGCCGTTTTTCACATCCATCGGCAATTCGGCGCCGGTCTTGCCGAATTCCGGCACCAGGAAATAGGGGTCGTAACCAAAGCCGCCATCGCCGCGCGGGGTGTCGATGATCTCGCCGTGCCAAGATCCTTCGGCGATGATCGGTTGTGGGTCGTGCGGGTGGCGCACCAGGATGATGACGCAGTAGTAGTGCGCCTTGCGATTGGGTTCGTTTTTGAGTAACTCGATTAGTTTTTCGTTGTTGCGCTGATCCGATTTCGGCTCGCCGGCAAAGCGCGCGGAGTACACGCCGGGTGCGCCGTTGAGGGCGTCGACGCAAATGCCGGAATCATCCGCTAACGCCGGTAGTCCGGAGTGCTCAGAAGCGTGGCGTGCCTTGGTTAGGCAGTTTTCGATGAAGGTGCAGTAGGGTTCTTCCGCTTCCGGGATATTGAATGCGGATTGCGGCAGAATTTCCATGCCCAGGGGTTGCAAGATGCGGTCGATCTCGCGCAGCTTGCCGGGGTTGTTGGAGGCGATGACGAGTTTTTTCATAAATGCCAAACCTCTAAAATCAATATTAACCGCCAAGACGCCAAGAGCGCCAAGAAAACATTCTGCTCTTGATTTTCCTTGGCGCTCTTGGCGTCTTGGCGGTTAATGAATTAGTTCTTTAGCGCTGCTTGCTGCGCGGCCACCAATTCGCGAATACCTTTTTCCGCTAAGGCCATCAGGCTCGACATTTCAGAATGCGAGAACGGCGCACCTTCAGCGGTACCTTGAATTTCAACGAAGCCACCTTGGCCGGTCATCACCACATTCATGTCGGTATCGCAGTCGGAATCTTCGAGGTAATCCAAATCCAGCACCGGCGTGCCTTGGTAGATGCCGACGGAGATTGCGGCGACGGAGTCGCGCAGCGGCGATTCGGTGAGCAGGCCTTTGGAAACCAAATAGGAAATTGCATCGTGCACCGCAATATAAGCGCCGGTAATGCTGGCGGTGCGCGTACCGCCATCCGCTTGGATAACGTCGCAGTCGATATGAATGGTGCGCTCGCCGAGTTTGGCAAGGTCTACTACTGCGCGCAGGGAGCGCCCGATCAAGCGTTGAATTTCTTGCGTGCGGCCGGATTGTTTGCCGCGCGCCGCTTCGCGGTCGATGCGGGTGTTGGTGGAGCGCGGCAACATGCCATATTCAGCGGTGAGCCAGCCTTGATTCTTGCCTTTGAGGAAGCCAGGGACTTTTTCGACGATGCTGGCGGTGCAGATGACTTTAGTGTCGCCGCATTCCATCAATACCGAACCTTCGGCGTGTTTGGTGTAGTTGCGGGTGATGCGCACTTGGCGCAATTGGTCAGGTTTTCGTTGGCTGGGGCGCATGGAGTAGATTCGGAGAATGAAAGAAAGTGGGGAATTATAGCCTACAACCACTTTTTCTCGCCCGGCCCTTGCGGCTTGTGCTTACTTGGAATATTTCTTGATTGCGGTTTTGATTTCTGCGATGGCGCGCTCGATATCGTCTTCTGACACGGTTTGCCGTGCATTGGGATCGCGTGCCACGCTGAAGGGGTCAAGCCGTGTCGTGACGTCTTCCAATGGCATGGCGGCGGTGGAGACGGTATCGTGGTGCAAGCCACGTTTCTGTGGTTCGCCCCAGGTCATGCCGACAGCGGAAAGGTTGTCGCCCTCTTCGCCGCCGCGAAATTCCGCGTGATCCAGTAATTCAGGAATAGCGCGGGTGATGTTGTAAGTGTCGATGATGGAGGCGATTTCCATTTCGGACAGTACGCTCCACACACCGTCGGAGCACAGCATCAAGGTATCGCCATCACGGATCGGGATGCGTTTACCGAGTTCAACATCCGGTGGCAGAAAACCGCCCAAGCAGTTGTAGATCTTGTTGCGTTCAGGGTGCGTGTACATTTCAGCCGCAGTTATTTTTCCATCATCATGCAACTGTTGCACCTTGGAGTGATCTTTGGTGCGCGAAATAAGGCGCATGCCACGGAACATATACAAACGCGAATCGCCGACATGCGCCCAATAAGCATGGTTCTGTTGGACGATCGCGGCAACGCAAGTCGTGCGCGGAGACTCCATCAATTTATGTTTGTTGGTGTAATCCATGATGGCTTCGTGACCGCTATTCATCGCCGCAGAGAGAAAACGGTGCGGATCTTTGAGTAGCGGTTGGGCATGTTTTTGAAACATGT
>JAHECG010000135.1 GCA_024641855.1 Betaproteobacteria bacterium
GCAAAGACTTCGATATCCGCTTCAAAAAAGAAACGTTGCATCCAGGCGGCCCAGGTAATCCATTGGTTGTCCGTGACAACCGCCACTTTGCCAAATTGATATTGATGTTCGCGTGTGAATTTAATTTCTTCCCACGCAACATCGACGGTGTAGCCAAGCATATCGCGCAGATCAATGAGCAGATTTGCCATGCCTTGGAGCTTGATGTCGTACAAAATATTGTCTTCGAACTGCTTGAAATCAGCGAGGGTGAATTCGCCGAGCACAGCGAGATTGACTAAGTTTTCTTTGAAATCGATGGTAATCATGAGTGTTACTTTCTTGTGGGGTTATATGTTAACTATAGGGCAGGGCGCGGCGCATCGCAATTAGCTAATACGCCAAGCGCTCCATGATGTAGCACAAGCAGTCTTGGCGGATGACTTGCTCGTCGCGTGTCAGCATCGCCGGCATCATCGGGCGGTGGGTCAGCAATTCGCCTTGATGCGCGCGGAAATAGCGACTCGCAACATCTTGCTCCAGTTCATCCCGAACACTAAGGCAATCCAGTGAATCATTAGCGACAAGCCCAAAGCGTGTGCCCGTTTCGAGCTCTCTAAAATTCATGTGATCGATGGCCGCATCCAATCGGAGTGCGCCAGGTCCTGGACCGAACCCAAACTGTACGCTTTCCTTGATTTTGACGATGGCTACCGTATGAAAAAGATCCATATCATGTTGTGGCAGCGCATGTTCAGGGAACTGTGAGAGATGCAGACAGGCATCGAGAAAATCCAACGCATGTTCAACGCTGCCGCTGCTGCCAGCCTTGCCGCATTCCAATGTCACTGCCGGGCAGAGAGCAGCCAGTGCGCTGGATTGCACGCCTTGCGGCCGGATGAAATAAACCACGATGCGGCTGAACAAAGTGGCGAGATGATAAAACGGCTGTTCCAGCCGATTGATGCAAGCGTAGTGGGGATTGAGGCCAGTGTTGTTATGGATGTCCACGCTGGCAAATAAATTTCGGTCTTTTATCTCGGCCATAACATCGCGCATCAATTGATGCTCGGGCGTGCCGTCATCCGGCGCGCCGGGCCACACCCGGTTGTAATCAGGTTGACCGTCGAGTCGGCGCTGGTGTTGCTTGGCGGCGGCAACATTGCCGATGAACAGCGTTAGATTGCGCGGTAAACCTTCGGTCTCATATTTTTGCAGCAAGGCCTGGAGCGCTGAAAATCCAGTGTCCTCGTTGCCGTGCAGCAAGGTCGAAACGAACAACGTGTCATCGCGCCGGCCTTGAAGATGGATGAGCGTTGGCCCCCCAAGTAGATCCTGTAATTCGTCGATCTTGGCGGTCAGCAATCCTGCTGGAATTTCATGAAGAACGCGCAGTAGTGAAGTCATACATCCCATTCATGCACCGGCGCAGCGCTGCGCTGGTTTTCTAAGTAAGCGGCGGTCAGGCGGAAAAAGTCGCGGCCGTGCCGTTCAATATACGCGCGTTGCCATGCGGCGCCAGTTTGGCGGTTTTTGACGCGCGCGTGAATCACATCCAGATAACGTGTGCTTTCCGCTTCATCGATGCCCAGCAAGTGCAGACCTTGGCGCGCCATCGGCAACAACTCATCCAGAATTAATGTATCGACTTTAACGCGTTGGCCTCCGAGCCAAGTGATCTCAGCATCCAAGCCTAAGCGCGCCGCTTGGTAGAAATTGTCGCGTGTGGTTGCGAAGGGAAGATCGGCTTCAGGGGCGTGTTCCTGCCCAGCAAGAAAGTGTGCCAGGCCAAAATAGAATGCAGTATTGGCGACTTGGTCGAGAATGCTTGGGCCTGCCGGCATGACGCGATGCTCGATACGCACATGCGGCTTTCCCGCTTCGTCAAAGCCAATCAAAGGCCGGTTCCAGCGCCAGATCGTGCCATTGTGCAGTCGCAAATGATTGAAGCGTGTGGGTGCTTCGTCGAACTGCATCGGCAGCAATACATCGTAGGCAGATAGATTTTCTTCGAAGCATTCAGCGATAGAATCTTGCAGATAACCGCTACCGAACGTCACGCGTGCAGGGCCGCTTCCCAGATCCACGGCTTGCTCAAATAAAGGGATGCGCGTTTCCTCCCACAAAGCGTGGTCAAACAAGTAGGGCGAGTTAGCGCAGGCTGCAACCAGCGGTGCGGAGACAATGAGCGACGTGTTGTAATAACGTACAGCTTCTTCCACCGGTACTTGTAGATGCACTTGGAACGAAGTCGTCGCGGCTTCCAGCATCACATCCATATGCTTTAATTGCAGGTGATCTTCGCCTGCAATATCCACACGCAACGGAGCACCGCCACGGCGCTTGATCACTTCGGCATTCAATGCGAAATAGCGGTTCAGCGGCGAAATGTTGGAGAGACATAAATCCGATTCGCGCACCGTGGGCAGGATGCCGACCATGATCAAAGAGTTTCCCAGGTCATGGGCTTTCGTTAAACAGAGGCGCCAAGTTTGGGTGAGTTCCTGTTCCATGCGCGATAGCGCATCGCTTTGCAGCGCTTGCGGTGTGCTATTGAGCTCGACGTTGAATTTAGAGAGCTCTGGCACCACCAGCGGGTGATTGAGATGCGCGAGATAAGCTTGATTGTCGGGCGCGGGAAAATAATTGCGATCGATCAACCAAGCCTCTAATTCAAAGCCACCAACATAACCATTAGCGGTGAAATGGCCTGCAGACAACGCTTGGCGTAACAAGCTTGTTTCCTGCGCCAAGTGCGTGGAGAAGCGCTCCCAGGCTTCGGGCGGAAAGTGAATGTTGGTGATCTCTTGTCCCATAATTGCGATCAGGTTGGCCTTGAAGTTGACCTTCAATATAAGGGGCGCTGCCTATTGCGGCAATTTTATTTTCGGGCGCCAGAACGTGCTCAATATGCCGCTGCTGACAATCAAGCCGATACCGAGCCAGGACAAAGGCGAGAGCCACTCATTCCACAGCAGAATGCCAAACAGGCTGGCGAAAATCACGGTGGTGTAGGCGAGGCTGGCGACGACCAGTGTTTTTCCGATACGGTAGGCGCGGGTCATGGCGAGTTGCGCCAAGGTAGCCGTGGTGCCCAAGCCGATGAGGATCGGCAGCGTTTTCCAACTCAGCGCGTGGAACTGATGAATCAACATCCATGCGCCGGCGCCTATGGTGCTGAAGAGCGTGAAGTAAAAAACTACACGCCATTCCGGTTCGCCTTGGGCGCCGAGTTGTTTGACATTGAGATAGGCAAACCCGGCCAGAAATCCTGAGATCAGCCCCAGCAAGCCGCCCTTGATTTGTTCGGGATGCAAGCTTGGGCGCAGCAGCAAAATGACCCCCACAAATCCCACGAGAATCGCACCGATGAGTCGCCAATGGACATGCTCTTTCAGCCAGAAAGTAATCAGCAAGGTGAGGAACAGCGGTGCCGTGTAATTCAGGGTAATGGCTGTTGCGAGGGGCAGAACGCTGATGGCGTAGAAGAACAACATCAGCGCTAAAAAGCCCGAAAGACCGCGCCAAAGATGGCTGGCAACATGCGGGGTGGCGAGTGAAAGTCCTTGCACACGCACGATACCGTAGATCACCACGAGACCGATCAACGAACGGTAGAACACCAATTCAGCACTGGAAAAATACGGCGCGCCGAGTTTGACAAACACGCCCATGAGGCCGAATAAAAATCCGGCAACGATCATCCAGGTGGATTTCATGGGTTATGCAGCAGTTTCTACTTATTCAGGTGTGGCGTAATTTGGCGACGCAGATATTCGTGGAAATGCACCATGCCATCTTCCATCGGCGATTGATACGGCCCCATTTCATTGTCGCCGCGCTGCCATAGCGCTTTGCGTCCATCTTGCATGCGTTGGCAAATCTCGTCGTCTTCGATCGCGGTTTCGCGATACGCCGCTTGTTCGGCTTCAACAAATTCGCGTTCGAATAAAGCGATGTCTTCCGGGTAATAAAACTCGACCACATTGACGCAAGACTCTACCGAGGTCGGCCATACCGTGCTCACGACCAACACATGCGGATACCACTCCACCATAATATTGGGATAGTAAGTGAGCCAAATCGCGCCATGCGCAGGGGCTTTGCCGGCACGGTATTTCAAGACTTGTTCATGCCATTTTTGATAAGTGGGCGAACCGGGCTTGGATAAAGCTTTATGCACGCCGACGGTTTGCACGCTGTAGTTGTCGCCGTATTCCCATTTCAAGTC
>JAHECG010000136.1 GCA_024641855.1 Betaproteobacteria bacterium
ATGCGCGCAACTACATGGTGCCGGTAGATGCCAAGTTGGCGAAAGTCGCCGATGTGCCGCAACAAACCGTCGATGTGAATAGCGTGGTCGAGGCTTTTAAAGTTGCCGGCAACCGCATGAACATCCTGGTGCTGGATGCCTGCCGCAACAACCCCTTCGGCAGCATCAACACCGGCAAAGGCCTGGCGCCACTGGATGCGCCGAGCGGCACCTTCCTCGCCTACGCCACCGCGCCCGGTAACGTCGCCGAAGACGGCGATGTGAAAACCGGAAACGGTCTGTATACCCAATACCTGCTGCAAGAGCTAAAGAAACCGCAAGCGCGCATCGAAGATGTATTCAAGCGCGTGCGCTTCGCAGTACGTAAGGCTTCGGATGGACGACAGATACCCTGGGAATCCACCAGCCTGGAAGACGATTTCCAATTCAACGACGGCAGGATCGTCGCCTTGAGCAAACCCACGGCGCGGCAGTTACAGGCCGAGTTCAATGTAGAAAAGCAGGACTGGGATCGCATCAAGGACAGCCGCAATGCCGATGATTTTTACGCCTTCATCCAAAAATATCCGAATGGCACGATTACCGAGGCGGCGCATGACAAGCTTAATTTGCTGACGAAGCCGCGCATCGTGGTGCAGGGCGCAGGTGCCGATGGCAAGGATCAAGCCTATACCGTGGCGAAGTTCCGTGTGGGCGATGTATACGAGAAGCGCATTTCCACGGAGTTCGTCACAAGCAATCGCACGACCGTTACGAAATTGGTTTATCGCGTGCTTACGGTTGCGCCTAATCGCATCGAGGTGATGTTGGAATACCCGGATAGCAAGGGGGCGGTGCCGAATACGAAGATGGTTTTCGATGGCAGTGCCGGTCTGCGGGCAGTGGGCGAAATTTCCCAATATGACCCGCCGCAGCAATACGTGCCGGGTGGGTTGCTGCAAGTGGGGCGCAGTTGGGCCTCGGCTTACACCGTTACTTTTGGCCCGAATCTAAAATTATCGCCACGCACACAAACGGGTGCAGCACGTATCGTGGCCCGTGAACAACTTACGCTGCCTGCGGGCACCTTTTCTACCTTTCGGATCGAGGTGTCAGCGAGCGCACTTGACGAGCACGGCGTACAACCTGCAACGCAAAGTACGGTGTGGATGGTGCCCGATTTACCATTACCCGTAAGAAGCGAATCGACCTTGGATGCGCCTGGAGTGGGTAAGCTGAAGATCGTGGAGGAGATGGTTCGGATTGTTCGGGGCAGTTAGATGCAACGCCTTTTTAGCCGCGTTTTTTTGAAGATGAATAAGATGAGTATGAACTACCTAACCCGCTTTGCGCTTTCTATTTCGCTATTTTTGTTAATGGCAATCACCCCGGCTAAGGCCATGCAAAACCTGCCGCTGTCAGTACCGCCTGAAATTGCCGCCGACACGGTGCTGGCACAGGAAATGACGGCGCTGATGCAAGATTATGCGCAGCGTCTCACGCAAACGCGCGTACTCAGTTGGCTTGAACTCGAAACCTTCCAGACGCGCAGTTGGAGTCCCCATCTAGATAAGTTTAGAGCGGCTTGTCGGCAACAGCCCGAGCCCTGCGCGCGGCTCTTGCGATCGCAGTTGAAATCCTTGCGCGATGATCTGGAAGGCGCGATGGCTGCGCCACCCACCAAACGTTTTGGTGTGGCGCTATCCGCGTTGACCGATTTGTGTGCGGAAGCGCCATGGAGTGGCACGCTGGATACCGTGATCTTTAATCTGTGCGGCGGGCAGGCGGGCATGGCCGGCAAAACGGTAATTGTTTGGTTGGAGTTGGGGTATGACGAACTTTTTCAGGCGTACTACGCGACCTATGAACAAAAGCGCCTCAGCACCATTGCTTGGTTAGCGGAGCGGCCCGCCAATGATCGGGTGGCCAAGGAGCAGCGACAACGCCTGGAGAATAATGTTAGCTACTTGGCGCAAGCAGAATACTACGAGGCGACCGATTATCCAGCGGAGGCTGCTGCAGCTTGGATGCAACCGTTGCTGAAAGTGCTGGCAAACAAAGATTTTGCACCGGTGCCGGTGATCGCCTTGAATTTAGTAAAACTGTCTTATCAATTAGGCGAGGTGGAGCGGGGCGCGCAATGGCAACGCGTAGCCGATCAAGTTAAGGCCGATCATCCAGAATTGAAAATCAGCTCAGGCTGTGCTTTCGACAACTATCGTGCGAGTGCCGCGCTGGCGCGAGCTGTTGCGTTGCACGCGCAAGCCGATACCGCGGCTGAGATCAAGCAATTGATCAAACGCGACTGTGGCTTTACGGTGCTCACGATTGAATACGCACTGGCCAGTTTACGTTCAATGCCAGCCGTTAACCCGGCGCCGGTTTTGGAAATGGCGATTAAGGCTTGTGCGCAATCAGGCAAATGTTCAGATAGCCGTATCCAGCATTTCGAGGATTTATTGATCATTGCGCAAGGCCAAGAGTCGGCGTTGCTTAAATTATCCGCACGCTGGCTGGCCGCTAGCCGAATGGGTAAATTCAATGCCGTCGAGCGGCAGATTGTGTGGGCGCTTGCCGATGCCTTGGCCGACAGCAAAGGCGGGCATGCTATCGCACAACAGCTTTATGTGGCTTTGGACGATCAGATCCAGTTAGAGCGGGTTGGTTTGATCGGGATGACGCCTTCCAAGCTCAGAGACCTCGCGCGCTATGATGCGCTGAGCCGCTTGCGAATTAAAGGAACGGTTCAGCAAGGAAGCGCCGTCGAGATTGAACGCACTGAATCCTTGCGTGCGCAGTCCTTGCTGCGGCGTTTGCGGATCAAGCGCTGGCAACAAGAGTTTGCGGGTATTCGAGATGATGCGGCGCGCGCAAAGCTGACGGCGCAATTAGGATTGCTTGCGCAGTTGCAGGATGTCGCGACTAAACTTTCGGGCTCATCCCCGCTTGAGGTGGCGCTGAGTGACGCGCTATCGGCGGTCGCGCAAGACGAGCAGGCGAACTATCAGGAACAGTATCTTCTGGAACTCGCGGCACGCCAGGCGGAAGCCGCAGGGGCATCACCGCGCAAGGCCTGGTTGGGTGGCGGAGGCATCGATATTTTGATGCATGAGCTAAAGCGTAAGGAGTCAGGCCAAAAGTTTTCTGCACTCGGCGCGAAGGAGGCTTACCTGTCTTGGCTGCGCGTGCCGGGTGGTTACGTCGGCACCTTGGCGGTACCTGATCCGCAGCACACCGTGCAATGGGACTCTCATCGCTTGGTCAACCGTTTTGTGCCAGTGTCTGAAGCGATGGCATCGACCCTCGAGCTGTATCGTAAGTTGCTTCAGTCGGGCGCAGAAGAAAATCACGATCGTCAATTTTTCACGCCCACGCAGGCCAAAGATGCTGGCCTAGTGCTACAGGGCATCCCGGTATGGCGACAAGCCGACGGATCATTTGTTGCGACCGAACAGCCGCGTGCCGGGTCGGTGCGTGCGCAGTCTTTTTCAGACTTGGGTGACGCAATCTTCAAGCTTTTGTTACAGCCTTTTCAAGCAGATTTGAAACTGGTGCAGCGCTTGGTGATCAGTCCGGATGGTGAGCTTTCTTACTTGCCATTTGAAACGCTGTCGAATGACGGTACACTGATTCTTGATCGGTTTGATATTGCCTACGTGCAGTCGCTGGCGGTGCATGAGGAACTATCGGTACGCGCTCGTACTGCGAAAAAACCTGGAGCCGGCTTGCTGACACTGGCTGATCCGGACTACACACTGACGAATAACAAGACGTCTTCGACACGGACAATACCGCGCTTGCTGGCGACTGCAAATTGGCCGTCGCTACCGGGTACTCGTGCGGAATCGTCGGCGCTACTGAAGTTATACCCCGGCGGACAGCAAAAGCTCGGCGTGCAAGCCAGTCGCAAACAACTGAATCAGTTGCAACGCAGCGGGAAACTCAAGCAGTATCGAATTTTGCATTTCGCAACCCATGGATATGTCGACGATGAGCGCAGCGCCTTGGTGCTGTCCATGGGAGATGGGCCGGAGCAAGGGTACCTGCAGGATACCGATGTCTTGGATTTACAACTCAATACCGATCTGGTGCTGTTGTCGGCGTGCGATACCGGTATCGGTCGCAACGTCAGCGGCGAAGGCGTGATGGGCTTACCCTACGCCTTTATGTTGGCGGGCAATTCAAATACCTTAATGTCGCTGTGGCCAGTGGATGATGCGGGTACAG
>JAHECG010000068.1 GCA_024641855.1 Betaproteobacteria bacterium
AAAGCATTAACCGGCGGTGGCGGCACCAGCTTCAAGCCACCGTTCGAATGGATCGAACGCGAACAATTGCGGCCTGATCTCTTAGTTTACTTCACCGATGCCGAAGGCGACTTTCCGGCGCGCGAACCACAGTGCCCAGTGATCTGGTTGGTCAAGGGTAAAGGTGTGGTGCCCTGGGGGCAGCGGGTGCAGTTGAATTGAATTAAAAAGGCTGTTTTCGCAAATCATGTGTGAAGCTCACGTAGTGAGCTAGTCCGTAGCGGATACTGGTTGGCATGGCGCAAGTGCGCCGAGACAACTAGGAGCCACCAACGCAACCGAGCACATGCAGACATTGGAGAAGTCGCCCGAGCGCGTCAAAAAATATTTCCAGTATCCTCGGGTGAAATATGCTGCTTGATACTATTTGCTGGCCGGATCAATAAGTTGGTCGCCCCATGTATGTTGCGCAGAGAGGAATGATTTCCCTGAGCGCTCGAAGATGCGGGCGCATATGCGAAATGCCACGCTTAATCCTACCGTCCAGCGCGCGGTTTGCTGGTCTTGGGTGCCGGTGTAAACAGCAAACCCAGGGCAGCACGTATTCTATGCCAGAAGCCTATTTCTAGGACGGGCATCTGTTGCGTGGTGCGAGTAAAGCCGAGAAATTTTAGCATCAGTTTGCGATAGCTAGGGTAATCAATATGCAGCGAAAATTTTTCATCGCCCACAGTCCGTGTTTTTCCTGCGATAGCGCGATAGCGATAAGCGAGATTGAGCTTGCCTTGCATTTGACGCGCCATGACTTTGGATTGCAGTTCCGAAATGACCCATACGCAACCACTCGGTTGGCATAAGCCGATAAAAAATAGGTCATTGTGATTGGGGTGAAGCATATGTGCGACAAGCTGGAAATCAGGGTCGTCGGCATTCATGATGGTTTCGTCGAAAAATGGAAATTTAATATTAAATCCAGTGGCAGCAATAATGCTGTCATATTCGCCGACACTGCCGTCGGAGAAATGAACGCAATGGCCTTCGATACGCTCGATTCCCGGCCGGACGCCCATTTTCCCGTGCCTAATGGCCTGTAATAAGTCTGAGTTATAGACCGAGGTCGTTTCATAAACGCGGCCCTGAGGTTGCGGCAGCCCATAGGAATCCCAAAGACCGATATGCAGGCGAATTGCCCATTCCAAAAAGAACTGTTGAAGTCGTTTCGGTAACCACTGCAACTTCCCATACAATACATCGGTCGGCAACCCAAACAATAACTTCGGCATATACCATCCACCATGACGGATACTTATATCGGTTTTGGCGCTGCGACAGGTTTCTACCGCAATATCACAAGCCGAGTTACCGCCACCGATCACCAATATCCGCTTACCCTTAAAGGGGGCAGCATGGCTGTAGAAATGAGAGTGAAGGAATTCGCCGCTAAATGCACCTTCAAGGTTTGGAAGTTTAGGATCCCAGTGATGGCCATTGCAGACGACGAGGTAATCAAACGCCTCGGTCTTAATCTCATGATTGAGGTTTTTTGTAGTGATCTGCCAACGCCCATCGGATCCCTTGTGGGCATGTTTTACCAGTGTATTAAATTGGATCAGCTGCTCGACACCGAAATGGCGTGAATAGGCTTGGAAATATTCCAACATTTGAATATGGCTGGGAAAATCCGGATAGTGATCCGGCAATGGAAAATCCGCATAACCCGAAAGCGTTTTCGAGCTGACTAAGTGCGTGGTTTCATATACGCTCGCATGGCGGTCAATGTCGCTGCTGTATAGCCAATTCCCGCCGACCGCGTTATTTCTTTCAAAAATAACAATGTTGGAAAAATCGGCATCCATGAGATTTTTTGCAGCGGTAATGCCACAAGGGCCTGCGCCGATGACACAAACTTTTTCAGGCCTTAGGCTATGCTTTAGAGAAGTTGTCATGTATTTAAATTCCTGGTTTTGTTACGTGATCCATAAACACTCGCAAAAAATCCTCACGACTGGGTGCGATTAATTTCTCGTTATCGCACCCATTGTTCAGTTACTCGTCGAGATATTTAATTTCCACGGAGGGCGTGCTGAAATCTACATATGCCATGCCGAAGGGGACAGCATCGGAAATGGCAATCGGTAGAGGATTAACCCCTGGAATCGGCGTTAGCATGCCATCCCCAGCGATTGAGAAGCCGGTTATTGTCGGTACATCGCGCGTGGGCAGGTACAAGAATTTATTGTGGGTTGTAATTGCCATATCCACGGGGGACATATTCCGCTTTTGGTCGATGGCGTGTGGAATTGGCGTGACATGGAGGAGAGCGAGACGGCCATCCGTCGCAACCCGGTATGAGCTGATCGAGTCACTTTCAGCGTTTGTCGTGAATAGCAGCTTGCCATCATCTGTAAGGCTGACCCAGCATGCGGCGAATTGACCGCTGTTAGATGGCAGTTGTGAAACAATCGGCGCAATTTGTCCCGTTTTAGCGATCAAATAAGAAGAAACACTGCTTTGGACATCTTGCGGTATCGCCAATGTTTCTACGTTGCTGATGAAAAATTGTGACGCATTGATAGGGTTGAAGCTGAAACCAAAAGGTTGTTTGCCGATACTGTCGAAAGGTGTGCCCGGTACCGGGATCAGTTGGGCGTCGCTTTGCGGGGTATCTCGCTTTACTTCGAATACATTAATTTTGCTGTCGCCTAATTCTGTACCGATAAGAAATCGTCCGTCCGGGGAAAATCGTAGGGCAAAGGGAATAGCCGGGGGTGTTTCGGATAATTTTACAACGGCGTTTTCCATGGGCGCGAGATAGCCGGTTTTGCTGACCCGGAAACCGCGATACTCGCAATTGTGGCATATGTCGGGTAAACCGGTTCCTAAATGGGCTACGTAGAGCAAGTCGCCATACAGCGCAAGGCTAACTGGCGTAAAGCCACCCGTGGGAAAAGGGCTGCCTGGAACGTCTTTTAATGCACCATCGCGCTGGATGCTGAAAACGGCAATCGTTTGGCTACCCCGATTTGGCGCAAATAAAAATTTACGGTCTTTGCTGATAACGATGCCATTATCGCTATCGCCCAAAACGAAAACACCTTCTCCGAGGCCATGCGTGGAAAAGGGTGAAGCAGGCAGTTGTGACAGTTTGCCAGTGCTCGGCTCAATGCGATAGCCAAGGACTGCATTACCACTAGGTGCGTTGCTCACGGTATATAAATATTGGCCGGAGCTGTGGGTAGCCTCATCCGCTTTAGCGATATAGGCGATGGCAAACATTCCAACCAAACTCCAAAGTAAGGTGCATTGTATTTTCTTCATGATCATTCCTTTAAAAGTAGGCGAGGCAGAGGGGGCATGAAATAGAGGCAGCTATTCCGCTTATTAAATGTACAAACGACTTAGTTGTGACCAGCGTTAAAATTTGGCGCATAAGCTCTCGGTTCAACCCAGCCATAAATCACATCGCGTGTTGTCTGGCCACTTAAACATTGAAGGCCGACTTTTGTATTATGGGTAAGTCAATGATTTCGTCCGTACCCATAATTTCCGCAATGGCATCGCTGAGTGCGACCAGGGTTGCTGCATGAATTGTTTTATAGTCCATGACCTGCCCTGTATCACCCACGGGAAGACTGCGCGTGGTACAGGCGTTTTGGACCAAAATCACCGAATAACCTAACTCTGCGGCGGCTTGGCTCGTACTGGCTACGCACGTGTGCGTCATCATGCCGCAGACAATCAACGTTTCGATTTTGTGGACGGTAAGAAAAGCGTGCAGATCCGTGCCGAGAAATGCATTGGGAAAATGTTTTGTAAATATGGTTTCGGATGCTAGCGGCGATACGCTGGTAGCAATCTCAGACGTTTTTGAATTTGGTGCAAAAATGGGGCTGGACGCATTTATTGCTAAATGCCGGATATGTAAAACCGTTATTGAATGTTGCCTGGCCCACTCCAATAGCACCTTTGCATTGGCTGCGGTGTTTTGACTTTCGGGTAGAGGTAAACCGCCGCCATTAAAGTACTCGTTTTGTATATCGATGATGATTAAAGCTGTGTGATCTCGTTCAACTGACTGAGGAGCCGTTTTACCCTGCATTTGACGTAAGGTTTTTAAACTCGACATGTCCGCCTCCATAAAAGATTGTGTGTGAATGTTTATAGAAGTAATCGCTTTGCAACGATCTACCTGGATAGAGCGCACCCTAAGAAAACGTCGAGGAGAACCGTCTTGATGGAGCCTGCGTTTTGCATTACATGGGAAGTTTGTGGGTTGCGCCCAAACAAATCCAATCGTTTGTTTGGATCGTGATGTTTAGAATTTCTGATAGGGCGGATGGCGCGAATGAGCATTTTCGGCAACGAAAAAATTTCGCGGTTCCAGCGGGTTTGGCGTAAGGGGCGGCTCAGTAAAATGGTAGAAGGCAAGCCGATTGAAAAAAAGCAGGCGAGTTTGAAGCGAGGCGTCGATGCCGACTAGAAATGTTTGCGCATAAGGGAACGCGCGTTGTACGTTGAATTTAAGCTGGCACCAAGAGCGATTTCTCGGGCCATAGTTTTTTAACAATACTCTGTAAGGCCTGAATCACCGGATCCGACGCTCTGTTGTGCCGATGCACGTAGTATAAAAATCCTTCGATCGCACCATGCTCCCAAACAACTGCTTGGTTTGTAAGCGCCGCCGCTTCTGCGGAAGACTCTGGCATTAGGGTCACACCGGCTTTGGCGACGAGTAGCGCAAATATTGACGTGGACGAATTGGCGGTCATAGCAGCGCGCGGCTCGATGTGGTGTGCCTTGAAAAATTTTTCCGCAACACGATTCATGCCACACTCGCTCGGGGTGAAAATCCAGGGTAAGGATGCAATCTCAAGCCAGTTCGCATGCTCCAGTTGCATCGCCCATGAGATCGGCGCGACAACACGGAATTTGATTTTTTTTAATGCAATCGCCTGCATGTCTGGCGGTGGTGCGCTATCTACTATGAAACCGAAATCGAGCAGCTCTGTTCTGACATCTTTTAGCAAGGCTCCACTGAGGCGATGCTCAAGGTTTAATTCAATGCCGGGATATAGGTCTCTGAGATTGGCAATGAGGTCGCTTAACTCAGGCAGGGCGGTATCGGCTGGGACGCCAATCAACAACTTAGGAATAAAGACCTCTTGCATCATTTGCGCTTCAGTCAGCAATGACTGACCTGCCTCTAATACCTTATAAGCATGAACGAGCAAGGTTTCCCCTTGTTTGGTTAATCGCATCCCCTTGGGCGTTCGATCGAACAGGTTCAATCCTGTTTCTTTCTCAAGCGCTTTAATGTGTGCGCTGATACTCGGTTGACTTAGGTGAAGCCGATCTGCGGCGTGCGTCAAATGGCCTTCTTGGGCCACCGCGATAAACGTGCGCAATTGATATAGTTCCATAAAATTTTTGCTCTCCATCGGTATTTCAAAATTCGACTATCCAAATAAACGATTGGATTATTGCTCAGTAAAATTTTAACGTGCCGAACTGACAGTTATTTTGAATTTCCCTTTTAGGAGTGAGTTTCATTCTAACCAAGATGTGTGACCAAAGTGTCCAATTTTGTGTACATGTCCAAAATTTAAAATGCAGAAGATAAACGTTGGGTAATCATTATGTCATAAATGTATGGGTCACATTTAGCTAGTGTCGGTGGCTGCCGAGGCCCGGCTTCGGATTTTTGCGAGCTACATTATTTTAGTTGACTTAATGAAGTGTTAAATGAAATCGTTACTGAGTGAACAATTGCATATTTGGGTCACCTTGAGTTTAAGCCTTACGTGTTTCGTGTTTGCTGAGCGTGCCGACAATTAACGCCGCTGAAATAGAAATGGAATCACCGGATATCGTTTATACACAAAGCAACATAGCCAACGCCAACGAAAATACAATTTTGGGATTTTATCGCGGCAAAAGAAGTATTGTTTGCCAGATTCCATGAGCAAGTGGTGGCACAGGGCTATGCGACGCGCGCAGGTCAAATGATTGCCCCCCCCCTTTTTTGTCGAAGTGCCGTGCCAACGCAATAATCGCGCACAGAACGCCTAGATCAAGGCAGGTGAAACGCCGTCAGACTGGCAAGCGGAATCTATCTATGACCCCGATGCGCCGTCAAAAAGCTGTGGATGCCCCCGCTGGATCAAGACGAACCACGAAAATCACTACGGGTACAAGAGCCACGTTAACGCCGATCAGGCCAACAAACTGGTACAAAGCTACGCGTCACCGATGCCATGGTGCATGACAGTCAGGTGTTAGAAGGGTTACTGGATCAGGTGCTGGATGCGGAGGACAAGAAGCGCGCCCTCAATGCGGACAGAGCGCCTACCGGTCGCAGAAACAGGAAGCGCATTTGCTGCATGCACCACGTGTCCGGCGACATGCTGGCTTCCCATAATTCTTTCGGATTCATTTCGATCAGGCCTTTAAAAAGAGACTGGCCTTGAGCACTTTATTTCCGCTAGGGTTATTCAGTGCAAATCCATCGTATGCACCGCGAACGGGGGCATATTTCATTGCCCCCTACACCCATCGATTTAATCATCGGCATATTCGACGTTTTCTGCCTCTGCGCCAAAATCAAGGTAAGCGATACCGAACGGCGCGGCATCGACAGGATTTGTAACCTGCAATGGAGAGACGCCGGGAATCAGCGTTAAACCGCCGTCCGCGCTGATTTTAAAACCGGTTATAGTCGGAATCCGCACAGTGGCCATATACAAATAATCGTTATGCGTTGTAATGGCCATATCGACCGGCGCCAGTGGGCCGCCTCTGGTGATCGTTCCACGTGGCATCTTGGTGATGTGCTGCAACGTCAAACGGCCATCCGGCGTTACGTTGTAGGAAGTGACGGAATCGCTCGTGGGGTTGGTGGCAAACAGAAGTTTGCCGTCGTTGGTAAGACTGATCCAACAAGTGGCTTCTTGTCCGCCGTTTGACGGCAAGTCTCTTACGATCGGAGAGATCTGTCCCGTCTTAGCGATCAGATAAGAAGAAACGCTACCTTCAACATTTCCAGGCACGGCGGTTGTTTCTAAATTGCTGACAAAAAACTGCGAGTCATTCGCGGGATTAAAATTGAAGCCAAAGGGATCTTTGCCGATGCTGTCGAAAGGCGAACCGGGCACGAGGACAAGCTCAGCGTCAGCATTTGGTGAAGATCGTTTAACTTCGAATACGTTAATTTTACTGGTGGCACCGGCCTCGGTGCCGATTAAGAACTGCCCGTTGGGAGAGAATCGCAAGGCCAATGGAATTGCTGGCGGGGTTACGCTCAATTTATACACGGAGTCCGCCATCGGCGTAATCGCGCCGGATTTACTGACGCGATAGCCGCGATACTCACAGCCGCTGCAATTGTCCGGCAGGTTTAGGCCGAGATGGGAAACGTATAACAGGTCACCGTGCAGTGCAAGGCTAACCGGCGTATAGCCTCCCGTGGGGAAGGGGCTACCTGGAACGTGTGTGAGCAAGCCATCGTTGTGAATGCGAAAAACGGCGATCGTCTGGCTGCCGCGGTTTGGCGCGAATAAAAACTTGTGGTCTTTACTGATCGTCAGGCCGTTATCGCTAGCACCCAATAGAATGACACCTTCTCCATTACCGCGCGTGGGAAAGGGCGAACCAGGCAATTCTTTCAGACTACCGTTGCTCGGGTTGATTTTATAGCCGATCACGCTGTTATTGCCACTGGAAGAATTGCTGACGGTATAAAGATACTGTCCCGAACCAATTTTAATATTGTCGCTATTATCCGCCAATGCCGCGCTGGATATGGACAACCCGCCAATAAAAATCATGTAGAACAATTTAAGTATGAATTTCATTTTAGTTCCTTAAGTAATTTATTCATTAAACAAAGACACAATAGCGACAATGGCATCAAGCGATCGTGGCCGAGAATAAAACGTTATAAATTGTGTCTAGCGTTAATTTTGGCCGCAGGAGAAGTCTCTGATTTCTCCTAATACAAATCCAATCGTTTGTTTAGATCGTGCTGTTTGGAATTTCTGATACCGCTGGATTTAAATGCGCTAATGCTTGCGGGATCGCGAATACGCGGCCTTAGCGCCATCCGCTTTACAATCGCCACACGAAAATCGATATGACTCACGCCCGCGCCCAAGCGGCTTAGAAGACACGGCTGCGGGTATACCCACTGCCGATGGCCGGGCCATCAGAAACACTGAACGGTATGATCTAAACAAACGATTGGATTTGTATTAGGGGGGCTTAGAAACTGTATTCAGCCTAAGTAGGAGAAGGCCGCAATTGTTACAGACCGACAGTACCGATTTTCGAAAAGGCTCATTTCTAAATTCGCGAGGATTTTTAAGATCGTCGCGAATCGACTAATCGCAAATTTTAATTTTCAGGAGATGAATTATGAAGAAGACAATGCTCATAATCGGCGGCACGGGTATCGTCGGTAAACCGGCTGTATTCGAGGCGTTAAAGCAGGGCTATGCCGTCACCACGATCAGTATAACGGCCGACTCGCGGTTGCCGCCCCAGGTTAATCAGATTGTCGCTGATAGACGTGACCGAGACGCTTATACCGACATGTTGCTGGCATTGAACGAAAAGCACAAATCCTGGGATATCGTGTTCGAGATTTTCAATCTTGGCGTCGACGATGCACGGCAACTCTACGAGTGTTTTAAAACTGTAGCAAAGCATATTTTTATTGTCAGCACCACCCTGGTTTACGATAGAAGCATCGACACCTACGCGCCGATCAAAAGCGCGCACTCGCTGGCAAAAAAAGGCCTCATGGGTGGCTATGCCGATCATAAAATAGAGCTCGAACAATTTTGGCACGAAAAAAAGGACATCAATTGGACCATCTTGCGCCCCTATCATGTGCTTGGTGGCGGGTCCTTATTGGGCTGCGCCCCTATGCACAACCGAGATCCGGAGTTATTGCAAAGGGTAATGCGCGGGGAAAGCCTTGCGCTTTGTAACGCAGGTAATGGTGAATTTAATTTTATTCACCCCACGGATATCGCTAGAATCGTACTCAAAGCCGCCGGCAACCCAAACGCGTACGGCAAGTCATACAACGCGGTAAATCCCGCAAGGATTCTGATCAAGGATTATTTCCAACTCCTAGGCGATATTTTGGGAGAAGAAATTAAAATCGTAAATAAAGACATCGTGGAAATATGGAACGAAGAAAACGGCTGGATGCTTACCACGCTGCCGCATCTCTACGATGTTTCTGATTTGAAGCGTGATATCGATTTTGTTCCCGATATACCGTTAGAGCGCGCCATGCAGGATGCCTTATGGAATTACCCAGAGGTCAATATGGACGTCGCTCATATTCCGGTTCATAGGCGTATGACACTCTTGCCTCGGCCGGCAAGAATCGACTGGCTGCTCCAAGGATGAATTTGCAAGAAAAAAGCCAAATTCAGGGAATGGCTGTCGCGCGATTCAGGGTTGCGGCTCAAAAACAGCAGACGGTTCTTCGTGTTACAAAGCAATGGTATTGGCTTACGAGCACCAAGCTTTCCGCGATACGATAAAGTTGGCCGCACCAATCAACAATTACGCAAACCAATCGGCTTGTTAACTCAATATAAACAAGGACTACACGAAAGGACAATACGATATGAAACTCTATTACTCACCCGGCACATGTTCTTTGTCTCCCCATATCACCCTGAAAGAAGCGGGTATTTCGGCGCAATATATCAAAATCGTCGCCGGCCAGGCGCCGGAAGACGGCAGCGACTATAGCAAAATCAATCCGAATGGCTATGTACCGGCACTGGTGCTTGACAACGGTCAGATCATTACCGAAGGTGTTGCCATCGTCCAATACATTGCGGATCAGGTGCCGAACCAACAGCTTGTCCCACCTGTGGGGAGCCTAGAGCGTTACCGCTTAATCTCCTGGCTTAACTTCATCTCCACTGAATTGCATAAGGCATTTAGCCCGTTGTTCCATGCCGAGGTGCCGGATGCCTGTAAAGCGCTGAGCCGAGAGCAACTGGTAAAACGCTTGCACTACGTCAACGACCAGCTGAAAGAAAAGCCCTTTTTGATGGGTGCTCTTTTCTCGGTCGCCGACGCCTATTTGTTCACGATGCTTAGTTGGGCGGCTTACGTCGATCTCGATCTGACCCCTTGGCCAAACTTGGTTGTCTTTTACAAGCAAGTAGCCACACGTCCAGCAGTGCGAGAGGCATTGATCGAAGAAGGATTGCTACAAGCGTAATGCGCAAATACTGGTTCTATCGCATTCTTCGCGCTTGGGATGAATGGAAATCGAACCGCAAGACATGCGACGGAGCAGGCACTATTGATCCGGCCAGAAAATAGTATCAAGTAGCATATTTCACCCGAGGATACTGGAAATATTTTTTGACGCGCTCGGGCGACTTCTCCAATGTCTGCATGTGCTCGGTTGCGGCGACTTTCAGTTTAGCCTTGGTGCGCGCTTGAACTTTTGAACCGATGGCATGTTTCAAGTCGGCATTGAGCCGCTCTTCCGGGTTCAATTCCGGGCTATAGCTGGGCAAATAAAATAACTCGATCTTTTCTTAATTGGTCGGCTGTCCACGCCTTGACCGGCTTGCCGTGATGCACCCGCAGGTTGTCGAGAATCAAGAACCCCTTTCGCCCTGAATCTTTGGTTAAGGCCTCTAGAAACTCAATCAGCTTGTCCGAATTGAACGCATCATCAATTTTGCTCCATCGGTATTTCAAAATCCGTCTATCCAAATAAACGATTGGATTATTGTTCAGTAAATTTTTAACGTGTTTACCTGTTAGTTCTTCTAACGGCTCATTCACTAAAGGCGGAGCTTCATTTTCACTAAGCAGTGTGACTAATGTATTCAATTTTCCTTGCATGTCAAAAAATTAAAAACGCCGTAGATAAACGTTGAGTAATTTTTGTAATAAATGGGTGGATCGTATCGTTTAGTGTCAGTGGTTACCGAAGTCTGGGCTCGGATTTTTGCGGTCAATGTTTTTTTAGTTAACTTAAATGAGGTGTTATATGAAATCGTTACTGAGCGAGCAATTGCGTATTTGGGTCACCCTGGGTTTCAGTCTTACGTGCTTGCTGAGCGCGCCGGCGATTAATGCCGCTGAAATAGAAATGGAATCGCCGGATATCGTTTATACACAAAGCAACATAGCCAATGCCAACGAAAATACAATTCTTGGATTTTATCGTGGCAAAAATGGCGCTTTAACCCCAATACCCGGCGGTCCTTATTTGACGGGTGGTACCGGAATTGTCGACCCCACGTTCACGACCGCGTCCCTGGACGGAGATTTGCCCATCATTATTAACCCGGAAAAAACGCTTCTTTTTTCGGTGAACGCAGGCTCAAGTTCAATTGCGGTTTTTCACATATTGCCCAAAGGATTACTATCGCCGGTGAAAGGCTCGCCCTTTGCGTCGGGGGGCGTCAATCCGATCAGTTTGGCCCTCGCCGACGATTTTCTCTACGTGGTTAACAAAAATCGAGATCCGTTGCATCCGGCAGTCGAAGCCGTGGGCTCACTCCCGAATTACAGCGTTTTTCGCGTCACCTCGAAAGGTCGGTTGATTCCAGTGGAAAACTCAACCATCCCGGCACCCTATGGATCATCGCCGGCCCAGTTCATTACTTCCAGAGACGATAAATTTGCATTTACCGGAGAACTTTTCGGCGGGGTCATCCGCGCCTTTAAGATTTTACCGAATGGACGTTTGGAACAAAGCCCCAACTCGCCGGTGACCTTATCCCATGATCTGGCGGGAACGCCAGCAGCGCCCGTGGCGATGCGCACGCATCCGAAACGGCCGATATTGTATGTCGCGTTTCCCGAGTCGCACAAAGTGGGTGTTTATGCTTACGATGAAGAGACCGGTGAATTGACATTTCGTAATGTGGCAAATAGTTCGGGGCTTGCGACCGCTTGGCTGCATCTGAATAAAGCGGGTACTCGGCTTTATACGAGTAATTTGTTCGATAACAGCCTTTCGGTTTTTACGCTCGACGATCCGCTTGCACCGGTAGAGATTCAACATTTAGCTCTGCGTAACGCAGGCGGCGCACGACAATTGGATATGAATGAAAGCGAATCGTATCTTTTTGTAAACGAGCCTAACAGTCGAGAAATCCCCAGCAATGCGATCACTGTCTTGAGCGTCAATCCGGATGGGACGCTCGCTGAAGTTGCCGACTCACCGTATTTGATTTCCCCGGTTGCGGGTCGCCCAATCGGTATTCGTGTCAAGTGATCGTGTAGACCGTCTGACCGAAGGAGCAGGGAATGATATTTGTAATGAGCAATGAAGCGACGCAACAGCAACTCGATGCGGTCGTGGGTAAAATTAAGAGCTTTGGCCTGGATGTGAATATATCACGCGGAACCGAACGTACTGTCGTGGGCGCGATTGGCGATGAGACCAAGTTGGATCAGTCGCTCTTCACGGTATTGCCCGGTGTAGAGCAATTCATGCGCATCGTGAAGCCCTATAAGATCGTTGCGCGTGAAGGGCACTTGGAAAGCACGGTCATCGATATCAGCGGGGTACCCTTGGGCGGCAAGCAAATACAAGTGATTGGTGGCCCATGTTCGGTGGAAACCCAAGCGCAGATGGATGAATCCGCCGAATACGTTGTGCAAGCGGGATGCCGACTTATGCGTGGCGGGGCGTTTAAACCGCGTAGCAGCCCTTACTCGTTCCAGGGCAAGGGTGTGGAAGGATTAACTCTATTTCGTAACGCCGCCGACAAACAAGGTTTACCCATCGTGACGGAGTTGATGGACATACGCATGCTGGATACCTTTCTGGAATACGACGTGGATGTCATCCAGATTGGAACTCGCAATATGCAAAATTTCGATTTGTTAAAAGCCGTCGGCGGCATTAACAAACCCATCATTCTCAAGCGCGGCATGTCCGCCACGATCTCGGAATGGCTGATGGCGGCCGAGTACATTGCGGCCAGCGGGAATCATAAAATTATTTTCTGCGAGCGCGGTATCCGCACCTTTGAAACCCACTACAGAAACGTGTTGGATGTCACTGCAATTCCCGTGTTGAAAAAAGAAACACACCTACCCGTGATCGTCGATCCATCGCATGCAGGCGGCAAGGCCTGGATGGTTCCGGCGCTTTCGCGCGCGGCTCTCGCTGCTGGCGCCGACGGTTTGTTGATCGAAATGCATCCATGTCCGCGAGAAGCGTGGTGCGATGCAGATCAAGCGCTCAATCCACATGAACTCAAGAGCTTGATGGGCGAGTTGAAGGGCATCGCGGAGGCTGTTGGGCGAACAATTTAATAACTTTATTGCAACCCATTCATTAGATCGGCTACTTACGGTTGTTCTGATATTCGTACCGAATTACGGTTCGCGTATTCGCCCGCGAACGAAAAAATCGAGTTTTAAGCCTCGAACTTTCCAATCGCCAGCGCTTTCTTCGGCAAGTAGTTGCCTTTGGATGCGCGGTGACCCCGGTGTTTTTCGAGTTCTTCGTCCGCTAACACCAGTTTAAAAGTCTTGCCGCGCACTGCCACCATGAGTGGTAATTTATCGCCACTAAAAGTAAGTAAAGCGCAGGCCTTCGCATCTTTATCCAAACTCATCAATTTCACGCCTTTGCCTTTGGGCAATTCTTTCAATTCATCCATGCTGAAGACCAGGAAGCGCCCAGCATCTGAGCCGCAGCCGAGTGCTAAGCCGCTTAGGTCTGGCGGCAGCATCAGTGGCGATAAGGGCAGTTCGTTTGTTTCCAGCGAGAGGAAGGCCTTGCCGGCGCGGGGTCGCGCCACCAGGTTTTTCAACGCGGTGTAGAAGCCATAGCCCGCTTCACCGGCGAAAATATATTTAGTCTCGGGATCGCCCGACAGCATGTGGCACAACTTGGCACCTTCTTGCAACTCAACCAATGACGTCACCGGCACACCATCACCACGCCCAGTCGGCGCATCCGAGGCTTGGATGGAATACGCGCGGCCTTTGCTATCGATGAACACCACGGGATAAGTCGTGCGCGTTTCGATCGCACCCGATAAGGCATCGCCAGTTTTGAAATTGATTTGCGTTAGATCGAGGCCATGTCCAGGGCGTGCGCGCAGCCAGCCATTTCTCGACAGTAAGATGGTGACGGGTTCATCTACCACCACCGGCGCTTTGGCGGCGCTGGAAGAGGAGGGGGCTTCTTCAACAATCAAGGTACGCCGCGCATCGCCGTATTGCTTCGCATCGGCTTCGATTTCCTTGATGATTAACTTGCGCATCAAAGTATCGGAAGACAACAGGCGCTCCAATTCTTCTTTTTCCGTGGTCAGCGCTTTCATTTCGTTCTCGATCTTGATCCATTCCAGCTTCGCCAATTGGCGCAAACGAATCTCGAGAATGTCCTGCGCTTGCACTTCGGTCAGGCCGAATTGGCTCATCAGCGCGGCTTTCGGCTCGTCTGATTCGCGGATCACCTTGATCACTTTATCGATATGCAGGAAGGCAATTTTGCGGCCATCTAAAATATGCAGGCGATCGACAACATCGTTCAAGCGATACTGGCAACGGCGCGTCACGCAAGTGAAGCGAAACTCGGCCCACTCGGAGACGAGTTGCAGAAGATTCTTGCGGTTGGGGTTGGCATCCAAGCCCACCACGGTGAGGTTAATGCCGACGGAAGTTTCCAAGCTGGTGTTGGCAAACAAAAAGGAGATCAATTCTGCACGATCAACCTTGGAGGTGCGCGGCTCGATCACCAAACGCACCTGCGTGCTCTTATCGGATTCGTCGCGCGCCGCGTCGATCATGGATAGCGTCAGTTGTTTCAAACTGACGGCTTTGGGACTGAGCTTGTCCTTCTTCGGGTCTTTGACTTTGGGATCGGCGATTTCATCGAGTTCCTGCAACACTTTTTTCGCGGAACAGCCCGGCGGAAATTGCGTGAACACCAACTGCCACTGGCCACGCGCCAACTCTTCGATTTCATATAAGCCACGTACGCGCAGCGAACCAGAACCCGACGTATACGCTGCTTGAATATCGGCTGCAGAGGAAATGAGCTTGCCGCCGCCTGGAAAATCCGGCCCCGGTAAATACGTGAAAAGATCGGCAATCGAAATATTCGGTTTCTTCAGATAGGCCACGCACGCGGCAGCCACTTCTCTTAAGTTGTGCGGTGGGATTTCGCATGCCATGCCGACGGCAATGCCGGAAGCGCCATTCAGCAACGTAAATGGCAAGCGTGCTGGCAAGACGCGTGGTTCGCGCGTGGTGCCATCGTAGTTGTCCAGAAAATCCACGGTGCCGCGTTCAACTTCCGACAACAGCAGATCGGCAATCGGCGCGAGCCGAATTTCTGTGTAGCGAAACGCCGCTGGCCGGTCGCCATCCAGCGAACCGAAATTGCCTTGGCCATCCATCAAGGGATAGCGCACGGTGAAATCCTGCGCTAAGCGCACCATCGCATCGTAAACCGAAGAGTCACCATGCGGATGCAATTTACCCAGCACCTCGCCCACCACGCGCGCGCTCTTCACATGCTTGGCGTCAGGTTTTTGTCCGGCACTCCACATCGAATACAGAATGCGTTTTTGCACCGGCTTCTGGCCGTCTTCGACTTGCGGCAGTGCGCGTTCCTTCACCGACATAATGGCGTAGGTCAGATAGTCGCGCTCCGCCTGTTCATCGATCAAGACGCTGTTTTCGGGGAAATCGTTTAAGTTGCCCATGATGGTTCCAAATTAAAATTATTTTTTAACCGCCAAGACGCCAAGGGCGCCAAGAAATTCAAAGAAGGTTTCCTTGGCGCTCTTGGCGTCTTGGCGGTTCAGTGATTTAACTTACTCACTTACCTGATAGCCCTTGCTCGACATCCAGTTTCTGCGCCAAGCCGCTTCCTTTTTACCCATCAGACTATTGAA
>JAHECG010000137.1 GCA_024641855.1 Betaproteobacteria bacterium
ACGGTGCTATGTCGCGCGCAGATTATCTGGCTGCGCATGCTGAAGTGGATGTGATGTTGGATACTTTCCCTTATCCAGGCGGCACTACAACCTGCGAAGCGCTATGGATGGGCGTGCCGACTATAACACTAGCGGGCAGTACCTTACTGGCGCGACAAGGCGCGAGTATATTGCGTACGGCTGGGTTGGATGAGTGGATTGCTAAGAGTGAAAGTGAATATATAGAAAAGGCTATCATCTTTGCTCGCGATTTACCAAAGCTCGCAGAGTTGCGTTCAGGGTTAAGAACGCAAATATCTTCTTCACCGCTGTTCGATGCAAAACTCTTTGCGCGAAACTTTGAAGCAGCATTATGGAGCATGTGGCAAACTTGGCGGGAGAAGCAATGAGCCTTGGAAGGAAAGATCCATGCCCGTGCGGTAGTGGTAAGAAATTTAAGAAATGTTGCGAAGGTAAAGTGGCATCTCGTCCGGCGGTGGCTCAGCCCGAGCTTAATCAGCTAGTGGCTTTGCTGCATGCGGGACGCTTTAATGAGCTTGAAAGGCATTTGCACTTAATTTTGCAACATAAATCGGATTGGGGTGATGGATGGAAGCTGTTGGGCGCGTCTCTTGGGTTGCAAGGGAAAAGTGCTTTGCGGCCTCTGCAAAAGGCGGCCCGGTTATTACCGGACGATGCCGAGGTGCATTACAACTTGGGCCTAGCCTTGCAAGAGTTAGGGCAATTGGATGAAGCTGCGGTTAGTTTTCGTCGATCACTCACACTTAACCCCAATGATCCAGACGCCCATAATGATCTGGGAAATGCTTTGCAGGAACTTGGAGCATATGATGCAGCCGTGGCAAGCTACCGCCGTGCCTTAGTACTTCGTCCAATGTTTTCAGTGGCTCACAATAATTTAGGTTGTGTTTTTCATCACAACCGACAATTCAAAGCCGCAGTAGCAAGTTATCAGAAGGCCCTGGCAATCAATCCAGTTTATACCGAAGCGCACAATAATTTGGGGCTTGCTTTTAAGGAGGCGGGGCACTTTGAAGAAGCGCTGTCGTATTTTCGGCAAGCGATAGTAATAGATCCAAAATATGTCGTAGCGCATAACAACTTGGGCAATGTATTACAAGAACTCGGGCGACTTAATGCTGCGATTGATAGTTACCGACAGGCATTGGCGTTCAAACCATTTTATGCTGAAGCACACTACGGTCTTGGCTATGCTTTGCAATGCTTAGGCCATATTGATGCAGCAATTGCAAGCTATCGCCGTGCGTTGGCATATAAGCCGAATTATTTTAAAGCGCTTAGTAGTACCTTATGTTCCTTTAATTTTTCCCCAAAATATGCAGAGGCTTATTGTTTTGAAGAAGCTAGAAAATTTGGGCGTATGGTGACTTGGAACGTTTCTGAAAAATACTCATCTTGGCATTGTCACCTAGAACCTAAACGTTTACGCGTGGGTTTGTTATTAGGGGATTCATGTAATCATTCTGCGGAGAGTTTTTTGGAAAGTCTGTTGAGCCATCTCGACACAGATAAGGTGGAACTTTTTGCATATTCCTCGTTGCAAAAAACGGATGGGATGCCATCGCGCATTCAAAAATATTTTGTGGTGTGGAAATCAATAGATCAACTTCAAGATGTGGCTGCAGCACAAATGATCCACGCGGATGCAGTGAATATTTTGGTCGATTTGTCTGGTCACACAGAACACAATCGGCTGCCGATATTCGGTTGGCAGCCCGCTCCGGTACAAGTAAGTTGGTTAGGTTATTCTGCAACGACCGGGGTGGCGGAGATTGATTTCATCGTAGCAGATAAAGTTGGTATTCCCGAGAACCGGTGTAATCAATTCACTGAAATGGTATGGTATTTGCCAGATTCTAATCTGTGTTTTACGCCACCAAGTTTCGACTTTCCCCTTTCGCCTTTACCTGCGCTAGGGAATGGCCAAATAACATTTGGTTGTTTCCAGAGTTTATCCAAGGTGAATGATGTAGTTTTAGCTGTATGGAGTAAGATTCTTGCAGCGTTGCCCGATGCGCGGTTGCGAATAGCAAATAAGCAATTTGGTGAGTTAGAGGTGGTGTCTGAATTTACGAATAGCTTGATACAGCAGGGTATTGATCCGGCACGTTTAGAATTGCTTGGGGCGGCCTCGCGCGAGGCTTACTTGGAGCTTTTCTCTGAAGTGGATTTGTTGTTGGATACTTTTCCTTGTTCAGGTCGATCAATGACTTGTGAGGCGTTATGGATGGGCGTGCCTACTTTGACGTTGGCTGGGGAGACGCCGCTGTCTAGGCACGGTGCTAGCATTCTGACAGCGGCGGGCTTAAGCGATTGGATTGCTACGAGTGAAGCGGAGTATGTTGAAAAGGCCATTCGATTTGCAAATAATCTACTTAGCCTAGCGGATCTTCGGGACAGTTTACGGGCTCAAGTATTGGTATCGCCAATATTCGATGCACAGCGTTTTGCACGTAACTTCGAGGATGCACTATGGGGCATGTGGCGGCATAAGCATGGTAGGAAGCAAGTGAATGCGTGCCGGCTGTTAGATGAGGATTTAAAAAATATAGTGCCTGTGATCGAAGTTGTAAGTGCTACCCGATTATCTGAGCAGGCATTTTGGAATTCTTCGGCGCTTGGAATTTCATTGCGCCGGGTAATGCAAGACAGGCGCATCGTGGCGCACATTACTTATGAAAACAATCTTGGTCTTTCTGAAGTGTTTAATGCGCGTATCAATGCTCAGGATGGTAAAGATATTCTAATATTTATGCATGACGATGTATGGATTGATGACTGCTTGCTGGCGGATAAAGTGATAGAGGGCCTTGAAATATTTGATGTCATCGGGGTCGCAGGAAATCGGCGAAGAGTCAGTGCTCAACCTGGTTGGATATTTATTGATGCGCAACTTACTTCCGATAGGCAAGAAAATTTAAGTGGCGCTATAGCCCATGGGGCTCATCCATCTGGATTGATATCTATTTACGGGGAACGCTCTCTGGAATGCGAAATTTTAGATGGGGTGTTTATTGCCGCTAAAAAATCACGATTGATTAGTAACACTATAGGTTTTGACCCGCAGTTTAAATTTCATTTTTATGATATGGATTTTTGTCGAAGCGCCCGATCCCGTGGATTGCATTTAGGCACTTGGCCGATTAATCTTACTCATCAAAGCATGGGGAATTTTGGGGGTAAAAGCTGGCAAGATAGTTATCGCCTTTATTTGGAAAAATGGGAAAATTAGAGAAGGTATTGGCTAATGAAACAAACCCCGATGCACGCAAACCATAACCCGGACGTCTTGAAAATGATGCCGAAGAATCTCAAGAGAGTTGTTGAGGTTGGGTGCAGTAGTGGCGCCCTAGCTCAAGCCTATCATCATCTAAATCCAGCATGTATATATACGGGGATAGAAATCGATGCCAATTACGCCGAGGTAGCAAAATCAGTGTGCGATGAGGTGATTTGCGGAGATATTGAAAGCTTTGATGAGGAAAAATTCGGCAAACTCTTTCCATCCGATTGCTGGGTATTTGGAGATACGCTTGAGCATTTATATGACCCTTGGGCATTGCTGCGAAGGATTCAACCGTTGCTCAATAAGGGTGGGCAAGTTATCGCAAGCATACCGAATGCGCAGCACTGGAGTTTGCAAGCTAACCTGAATGCAGGTCTATTTAGGTATCAAGATCAAGGCTTAATGGATCGCACACATATTCGTTGGTTTACGCGTGTAACAATTATCGAAATGTTTGATGCTGCTGGCTACGAAATCGCAGAAGGATTTCCTCGCATATTTGATGAGCCCACAAGAGATAGAGTACTTCCTGGTATCCGGGCCATGGCGAAAGCGATCGGGGCTGACCCGGAATTGGCGGTAAACGATGCGTTACCCTTGCAATGGGTCGTTAGAGCCATTCCAATTTAAAGGAAGATCAATCTAGGGCTGTAAATTCAAATAACTGGCCCAATGTAATTAAACATTACAGTCCCTGGCCACACTGTTCTGGAGCCCAATCATGCATCTCGTTTGTCCCAGTTGTTTTGCCGTTAATCGCGTCCCCGAAGAAAAAATCGATAGCCAACCTAAGTGCGGGAAATGCGGGGCCTTAGTGCTGGCTCTGGCTCCGGTGGA
>JAHECG010000138.1 GCA_024641855.1 Betaproteobacteria bacterium
GCAATGGGTTTGTCGTTTAGATAGAAGTATTGCTGGCGGATCTTGCCATTGGCGTCGAGCTCGGCCACGCGCTTTTGCTTGTCGTAAAGATAATAGTGGGTTTGTTGGTCATAGGTCGCTTTCACACGTTCGCCGTAGGCGTTGTGGGCGTAGCTGGCGATGACTTTGTTATTGGCGTCGGTCACGCTTTGTAGTTTGCCCCAGGCGTCGTAGTGGTAGCGATAGTTAGCATCTTGCAAGGTGCGGCCTGCGGGGTCGCGTTGGGCTGCTTGTGCTGGGGCTGCTTGTGGTGTGGCTTTGAGCTGGGCCAGCCGATTCCAGCCTTGGTAGGCGTATTGGGTTTGTTTCTGATTCAGCGTTTCTGCGATTAAGCGTCGGCCTGCGTCGTATTGGTAGCTGGCTTTGAGGATGTGGCTTCTGTTTTTTTCAGCTTGATCGATCTCGGCTAAGCGCCCGGCCTGATCAAAGCGGTAATCGGTGACGCTGCCATTGCCGTTCACGTAGTGGGTGATGCCGTCAAACGGGCTGGCTTGGATGTCGCTGACCACCGTCTTGCGGGTGGCGAGGATCAGCGGCAGGTCGGGGGTGTTAAACCATGCGGCGAGTTTTTCTGTGAGTGTGGGCCAGATGGGGTGATGTAGTTTGATCTCTTTAGTGAGCCCATTTTTTTCGTTGTCGGTGAAGACCAGCCAGTTGCCGTCGGCGAGTTGGCGCGCTTTGATGTGGCCGCGATTGTCGTAGCGGATGTGGGTGGTGTAGCCCTGGGCGTTTTGTATCAGGGTGAGCGTGATGCGTTTCTCGATTTGTCTGCCGAGTGGGTCGTAGGTGTAGGCGGTGGTTTGGGCGCTGTCTTCGACTTTATCCAAGCCTTGCTGGGTGTAGTGAAAGCGCACCGTGCTGCTGGTGTTGGCGCGGGTGGCGGTCTTTTGCAGCGGGCGGCCAGCGGCATCTAGGGTGTAGTCGATGCGGGTGGCGTCGGCTTGCAGGATGCGGATGAGTTGGCCAGCGGCATTGTATTGGGCGGTGGATGTGCCGTGCTGGGCGCTGGCGAATTGTACGATGCGACCAAAGTCGTCTTGGGTTTGTAGTACTGTGCCGGTGTCTTGGGCGCTACGGAGGTTGGCTTCGATTTCGCCATCGGGTGTCATGCGGATTTGTGCTGTGCCGTTGGCGTTTTGCGCCCAGGCGGTGCGGCGGCCGAGGGCGTCGGTGTGGGTGGTCCAGGATGAGGCTTGGCCGGTTTTGTTGTCTTGCGGGTAAGTCCATTGGTCGAGTCCGCCATCGGGCGATAGGCGTTGGGTGAGGCGGTCTTGGTCGTCGTGCCAGAAGTATTTTGTAGGCATGGGCAATTTCACAGACATTTTTCAATCTACCGTTTACGCTGTTCAAGTAGCCTCACAATCTCTGTATAGCCTTGCTGACGGGCGATCTCAATCAAACCGCCCTCCCCGCTCTTCACCCCAACATTTGCGCCTTGTTCGAGTAGGAATTTCACGTTGTCCGTCATGCCTGCTGCCACCGCATAGCTCAGCGCTGTCGCGCCATTGGGGTTGCGTTGATTGATGTCGTATTTTTGTTTCGCCAATAGCGCTTGCATGACTTCTGGGGTTGAGCTGCCTGCGGCGAGCATGAGGACGGTGACACCTTCGTAGATTCCTTTGGGGGTGAGGTTGGCGCCACGCTGAATAAGCGCCAACGCGTAAGGTGCATATTCGGGTTTGTCTAGGGCCAACATAAGAGGAGCGCGTCCATCCTGGCTGCTGGGGGCATTGATATCCACGTCGGCATTTAGTCTTTGCTCAAAGCCATTCATGTCGCCGCTTTCAATCGCGCTATGCAAGGAATGTTTGTATTCCTCTGTTTGCCGCCGAAATAAAGCCTGCTCTGTCTGCTTTTCCTTGGCCTGTTTGGCTTCGAGTCGCGCTTCTTCCTGCTCTATACGTGCAAAATTCTTACCATTGACTCGAAGAGGTCGAGCAACAAATGATTGCTCTCTTAGCGATTTACCAAGTTCAAATATCTCGGCTTTATTGGTGATAATAGGGCCAATCCAGGTCCTACCATTATCAGTGGATATGTTTCGAGAAACGGCAACAATCAAACACTGCTTTTCATTAGCGGCACGTGAGTCACACTTCTGCCCTGCTTCGGCCAATCCCTGCTCATGAACATAGCGGCCATTGATATACCCAAAAAAACTCGTTCCATACAGCGGCTCTAACTTATGTGCAACCAATTTACTTTGCACTGTTGGCGAATTCTCAGACGCGGTAATCGAAATGCCTTTTAAGGTGTCTGCCTTGATTTCCTTAATCGCGTAATCGTTGGATAAAATAATGTATTGATATACAACAGCGTTACCTCGAATAAGAGCAAATTCCAAACACAACCCTTTTGCCGTACCTGAGTCCCCAAGCCTAGTATGTTCGATCGCTTCTATCGGTATATCAATTGAGCGCCGAAACTTCTTAATACCATAAAAAGACACCTTAAAGTTTTGCTCGTTGTACCTTTCTGTTATATCTGCTGGAATGAGTTGCGCGAGCGGATCCCAGTCGTATTTCGCACGCAGCACAAACTTACTGCCATCAGGCAAACCACACTCCAACACCTCTTCTCGTGGAATAGTGATGCCACATGCAGCCTGACTTAACACCACAAGACTCAGCAATACCAATACTTTAAAATTCATCACTTCAACCCCATCATGTCTTCGGCAATAATTTTCTGTACTCAAAGCTTTTTGCATCAAGTGTGAAGGCATCCAGCTTGAACACGTCTCGCAAACTCAAGCTACCCACTTTTGCTTTGTCTGCACCATCATACAAACGAACAATCTCCTTCTTAGTGGCCTCGACCGCCAGGTTATAGGCAAGCCTATGACGATTAGTGATTGGCTGCCGGACAAAAATGCGATCGCCAGTAAAAATATCTGACTGGGCTTTGCCAGTATCGCCGAACCAGTCAATGCCAAATACCGCTGGAACTTGGCTTTTCGTAACGGGGTCCAATTTTGTAGGCGGCTTACCCGAGTACTTCTGGACTTGCCAGAAATACTGCCCATTGTTAGCAAAGGCATTTTGTTCCGAATTAGTAAAACTAACTGAATTTTTGGGATCGCCTATCGGTGTTTCTCCCGGCGTCAACTTATCCTCATCCTTAGCCCAATATCCGTGCGTACTTTTATCAGCCGTGCAAGTAATATCGCCCTTTAATGGATTCTTACACAAGATGGTATTCAGCCCATCTTGTGTACTGGTCGCGACCGTCCCCGTAAAGAGGCTATCCAAAGGCACCTCGTCAAACGCCTCGTCCCAGACGCGGGTCATGGCCAAGCCGATTGGAATATAGCCGCACTTGTATTTGGCATTGAATACACCGCCGGATATTTGCTCCTGAAAGAAACCCCCTCGCTCCTTACTATCCACCCAGTTACTGTGTGCGTAGAAATCCGCCAGCGCATGGCTATTCTGGCCGAAAGCGTTAAATATTTCTGAAATCCTAAAACCCAGGCCAATCACCGTGAGATCCTGAACGTTTGCATACTTCGCGCGATTGTCGTCGATCTGATTTATCGAATCCAATATCCAGTTATCGTTCTTCCCGTCCGAATAACTGGAGATCACATCACCTACGCTGTATTTTCCTGGCATGCCGGGAACCGGTGCCGCTTCATATACCGCCCCGTCATTCGGGTTGTCGAAATGGTTTTTAGCGTTGCATTGGCCACCGCCTGCTATGCTTGGCCCTGCAAAACAGCCCGGTGCGTTCGCGTCGCTATGGTAATTATTGACAATAATTTGATCAATGATGCTTTGTGAAAAACGGTAGCCGTTCTCCCGCTGATATTCGGCAAAAGCCACACGCAGAATATCGCCGTGGCCGCCATCCGGATCGCCCACTTTGCCATTTACATAAATACTATCTGAGCCGAAGAAAGCGGCCGATGGCACCTTAAACAACCCCGCCGGATCCACCCCATTCACCGGATCATTGTTCGCATACGCATATCGCTCATCACCATGCATCCAGCCCAAGGGATCGGGACTGAGGTAGCGGCCCTGATTTGCGTCGTAATAGCGGTTTAAGTTGTAGTACAGACCGCTTTCCGCATCTTCAACCTGCCCCGCTAGGCGCAACG
>JAHECG010000139.1 GCA_024641855.1 Betaproteobacteria bacterium
ATGAAAGTTAAGCACATCGTCTTGGCTTTACTCGTTGGTGTTGGCGTTGGCGGATTAGGTGTTCAGGAAATTCATGCGCAGGCAAAAGTTCAAAAGCCAGTCTATCTGGTTGGTGAAGTCGAGGTAAAAGATCTTGAAGGCTACACCAAAGAATACTCGCCGAAAGTGCGGGAGACAGTCAAAGCAGCGGGTGGGCGTGTCATCGCCTTCGGCAATGCTGGTGGTGCGAATAACGTTGTCACGTTGGAAGGAGCGCCTGCAAAGCGCGTGTTTATTCAGGTTTGGGATAGCGCTGAACAAATGCAAGCTTGGTTTGACAGCGATGCTTACAAAGAGGCCCGAAAGATCGGTGACAAGTACGCAACATTTCGCCACTTCGTCGTCGATGGTGCAGCGAAATGATTTAAGCTTCTATCGTGGTTGAATACATTCGCTGCCCCGATTCGCAGCAACTCCAGGCCGAACTTTGAGTGACAGTGCTTGAAGCGCAAAACCATCGGAAAAATGTAGAAGAATTCTTTACGTACGTTCCTGAAACCCACCAGCGCGGTAAGTTAGAACCAGCGTATCACGATGCCCCCCCGGTGCTGTGGGCATAATCGGTGTCGATTCGTGGATCACGCGCACGTCGTCTAGTAGCAGCAAAGTCCAAGGTTCCGTCAGCGTGAAGCGTTGTCCATTGGAACTGTTGGCATCGAAAACCCGGCTCTCGCCACCTTTCACATGCTCGCGCGACACCAGCAGGATGGCGACAAAATCCACACCATCGCGATGCGCGCCTTCCGGTGTGGGTCGGCCGATACCGTGGGTGGTGTCGATGCGGAACTGGTGCGCTTCCACATACCAGGGCTGTTCCCCTTTGACTTGTGAGCAGACGTGACCGATAGCTTTGAGTAATTGCATCCAAGCCGGTTGCTGAATCGTGGCGGGGGCGATGGGTTCGAACATCCGCACCATGCCGCCATGCAGGGCATTGTATTCCACCGGCTGCCAATGGCCGCGATGCGGCTTTTGTTTCACGGTTCCGCTATCGACTACGAAGCAGGAATGGCGACGGCTACGATAGTGCCCGCCATCGAGTAAAAATTCATCTGGCGGCAAGTCGTTCCAACTGGGCTTAATCGCTTCCAAGCTTGGCAAAGTGCAGTTCGCAAAGGTGCAAACGGCATTTGGATTCAAGGCTGCATAGCCTTTATCTTTTAGATTGTGCGTTAATTGCTCAGGTGCAGTGAAGGTCGGATGAATGATGGGTGTGGGCATGTCAGTGGGTCTTTATGAGCGAATGCCTTGCCCGCGATTGAGCAGGAACAGGGCAAAGCTGAATAAGGCGACGATGAAGCCGATGATGGCCAGGTAGGCCACGCCGAGATGGACATCCGTCACACCCAATAAGCCATACCGGAAGGCGTTCACCATATACAGAATCGGGTTCGCCAACGACACTTGTTGCCAGAACGGCGGCAGCATCGACACGCTATAAAACACGCCGCCCAAATACGTCAGCGGGGTCAATACGAAGGTGGGGACGATGGAGACATGATCAAAGTTTTTGGCATAAATCGCGTTGATCAACCCGCCCAGCGAAAATAACATACTGGTGAGAATCAGCACGGAAATAGCCACCCAGAGGTTATACAAGGGTATCGGCGTAAACAGCATCGCTACAATCGTCACGGCCACACCCACAGATAGCCCGCGCGCTAGACCGCCGCCGATGAAGCCCAGCATGATCAGGTAATTCGGCACTGGGGCAACTAGCATTTCCTCGATATTGCGTTGAAATTTGGCGCTGAAGAACGACGACACCACATTGGCGTAGGAGTTGGTGATCACCGCCATCAAAATCAAACCGGGCACGATGTATTGCATATAGTGATAGCCATGCACGTCACCGATCTGGCTGCCAATCAAACGGCCGAAGATCAAGAAATACAGCGCCGTGGTAATCATCGGCGGCAGGATGGTTTGAATCCAAATGCGCGTGAAGCGCAGTACTTCCTTGATCAAAATCGCACGGAAGGCGATGTACTGGCCGCGCGCGTTCATGCAGCCTCTGCCTTATTGCCGACCAAGCGAATGAATAATTCTTCCAGTCGATTGGTTTTGTTGCGCAAGCTGACGACGGCAATGTCTTGTGCCGAGAGCGCGGTGAACAAACTATTGATGTTGGTGTTGCGGGTGATTTCGACTTCCAAGGTATGGTCATCGACCAAGTGCGTGGTGAAGCCTTCCAGCGTCGGTGCAGCGGCTAGCGTTTGCGCTAAATCCAGCACCAAAGTGTAGGTATCCATGCGGTTCAGCAGTTGCCGCATATTGGTGTTCTCGACGATGCGACCGTGATCGATGATGGCGATGTTGCGGCACAAGCGTTCAGCTTCTTCCAGATAATGTGTCGTGAGAATGATGGTGGTGCCAGCCTTGTTGATGTCGACCAAAAAATTCCACATCGAATGGCGGATCTCAATATCCACACCGGCGGTCGGCTCGTCCAAAATCAACAAGCGCGGCTCATGCACCAGCGCGCGGGCAATCATCAAGCGTCGCTTCATGCCGCCCGACAGATCGCGTGCCTGTTCGTGGCGTTTGTCCCACAAGCCGAGTTGGTTCAGATAACGCTCGGCGCGCTCGAAGGCCAAACGTCGCGGCACGCCGTAATAACCGGCTTGATTCACCAGCACTTCCACCACGGGTTCGAACACATTGAAGTTGAACTCTTGCGGCACCAGGCCGATGCAGGCTTTGGCCGCCGCCAACTCGGTATCGAGATCGTGGCCAAAAACAGAAACTTTACCCGAGGTTTTATTCACCAAAGACGATACGATGCCGATGGTGGTCGACTTGCCTGCGCCATTGGGCCCCAGTAAAGCGAAGAAATCGCCTTGCGCCACTTCCAAGTCAATGCCGTGGAGAGCGGTTACGCCGTTTTTATAGGTTTTGCCGAGCTGTTGGATAGAGAGTGCTGAAGCCATGATGTTGATCTGAGGGCCGGGAAAAGGTAGGTTGAAAGGCGCTATTGTAACGGTTCTGCGGACTAAAATTGAGTGGTGCGGGCGAGGCATGCCTCGCCCCTACTTAGGGTGGGCAATTGGCGATGCACTTGAGTTCTGGGATTTTCTGGCCGCCACAGCTAAGGAAGCAGGCATCGTAAATCGACTGGCAACCACAATCGCGGTCGCACTGCTGTTGCGTCACTTGCTGGGCGACTTGCTCGCGGTTGGGCTTGAAAGGCGGGATAGGGGGAAAGTGTGGCTCAAAGCCGTAGTAGTAAGGCCGTGAACCGTAATAAGGGTCGTAGTAATTCCAACCTAAGGTCAACTGTCGTTGATACAAATCCAAGGCATATTGATAGTGACGGAAATCTCTTTGGTACTGTTGCATTCTGTCTTTGAAGCGTTGTTCGACCATCGGTTCGATGCTTTTAATACAAGCTTGGTGCTTCTCTTGGCACTGGCTTTTGCAGTTGCTTAGTTTTTGCCCGCATTGTTCCAGACACGCCAAGCCAGTCGCATCGGTTGGCGGTTCGTAACGATACAACGTTTGGTAACGCGGACTCATGCAGCCGGATAGCGCTGCAAGCAGCAATAGCCACATTGGGAACTTCAGGAAGAAAGACATGGATGCGCACCCTCAAAAGGTCACACTTCAAGCATAGTGTATTTTAGACCGACTGCCCGGCCACCCAGCCGGAAGACCACGCCCATTGAAAATTGTAACCACCGAGCCAGCCGGTTACGTCAACTACCTCGCCAATAAAGAACAAGCCCGGCACCGCTTCGGCTTGCATGGTCTTGGAAGATAACGCCCGCGTATCCACGCCACCCAGCGTGACTTCGGCTTTGTTGTAGCCCAATGTGCCGGCGGGCATCAGCGTCCAGGCTTGCACCGCGCGAGTGATTTGATCGAAGTCATGGTTAGAGTATTCGGCCAACGGTTTATGCCAGCCTTGCAAGGCACACCACGCTTGAGCGAAACGCTGCGGGAGTTTTTGCGCCAATAGTTTTTCCAGCGTGTGATGGCTGTGACGAAATTCAGCTAGCCATTCGGCGCTATCGGTATCCGGCAAAAGATCGACGGCAATCGGCTGCTTCTTGTCTTGTGCCAGATATTCCTGCATCTGCCAATAACTGGAGAT
>JAHECG010000011.1 GCA_024641855.1 Betaproteobacteria bacterium
CTTGGGCATCATTTGATCCAAGGTGTCGATCGGATAAGCCTCATCAAATCCGAAAGCCTCGCGTGCACCCTCCGGGCCATGGCGGTAGCCATCCCAAATTTCACGCTCTAAATTTTTTTCGCGGCAAAATAAAATCGTCTTAGTGGTTTCCCCAACCAACATCACCAACACCGCTTCCGGCTCGTGGAAGCCACTCAGATAATAAAAATAGCTGTCATGGCGAAATGGAAAATGCGAATCGCGATTGCGCAATAGCTCGGGCGCGGTGGGAACCACCATCACGCCTGCGCCCATTTGTTGTGCAAGTTTTTCACGGCGTTCACGGTAAGGTTGCATAGGGCCTCATGAAATTTATACGGGGTCGGCTGTGCCGCGCATAAGCAGCCGATCTAAATCATCCAAACGCTGCGGCGTACCAACATCCACCCAGCGTCCACGATGGTGTTCGCCGCGCACCAGATCATAGCCAATCAACGTTTTTAAAAGCGGGGCGAGTGGTGCCTTGGTGCCCGTTTTAATATCGCGGAAATTATCCGGTTGATAAACCGCAACGCCACTGAACGTCAGCATCGGCTTACCCATCAGTTTCACTTTACTGTGTTCCAGGCCAAAATCGCCTTGCGCATGCTGTGGTGGGTTATCCACCATCACCAAATAAGCCGCGAATAATTCGTTATTAGCGCGCATCGCCATGCCGATTTCGCGCGTACGGCTAAAATCATATTCAATGTAAATATCGCCATTCACCACCAGGAACGGATCCTTGCCAATGAGTGGTAGCGCTTGTGCAATTCCGCCAGCGGTTTCCAGCGCTTCGGCTTCGGGCGAATAACAAATATTCGCGCCGAATTGTTGGCCATCGCCCAACGCCGCTTCAATCATCTGACCCAAATGTGCATGATTGATGATGATCTCGGTAAACCCATCGCGCACCAAATTTTCAATGTGCCAGACGATGAGCGATTTGCCGCCGACCTGCAACAAGGGTTTCGGCGTACTATCGGAAAGCGGTCGCATGCGCTCGCCGCGACCGGCGGCCAGAATCATGGCTTTCATACGGCGCTACTCACACTGAACTTCAAAACGTATACCCCACGGCTTGCTCACTTCCATGCAACTCGTCCAACAACTCCAAAAACGGCCCTAGCGCACGATAACGATCACACGCAGTGCGCAAATAGCGCAGCACCAGCGGCATGTCTTTGAGATATCCATCCTTGCCATCGCGGTGATACAAACGTGCGAAGATGCCCAGCACTTTGATGTGGCGCTGAATGCCCATCCACTCGAAATCGCGATAAAACGCGCCAAAATCTTCTGGTACCGGCAAACGCGCATGCTTGGCCGCTTCCCAATAGCGTACAGTCCAATCCAACACACGTTCCTCATCCCAAGTGATGTAAGCATCTTTGTACAAGGACACTAAATCGTAAGTGATGGGGCCATACACCGCATCTTGAAAATCCAGCACACCGGGATTGGGTTCAGACACCATCAAGTTGCGCGAATGGTAATCGCGATGCACGTACACAGACGGTTGCGCCAGGACAATGCGCAAGATCAATTGCAGGGCATTTTCCATGACTGCAGTTTGATCTGGCGTGAGTTGCACCTTGAGGTGTTTTGCCACGTACCATTCCGGGAACAAATGCATTTCGCGCAGCAGCATCGCAGAATCGTAAGGTGGTAATTGATCCGACTGACTGGCCAGTTGAATTTTAATCAACGCCGCATTGGCATCGCGATAGAGTCCGTCGGCGCTAGCGTCATTGAGTTGCGATAGATAGGTTTGCGATCCCAAATCGGATAACAATAAAAACCCTTGAGTCAAATCCTGCGCTAGGATTTCCGGCACATGCACACCGGCCGCGCCGAACAATTGCGCCACGTGCACAAACGGTGCGCAATTTTCATGCTCGAGTGGCGCGTCCATCACAATTAAACTGCGATTCGGGAGACTGACACGGAAATATCGCCGAAAACTGGCATCGGCCGAAGCAGGGGCTAAATCGAAGGTTTGCCCTGGTATTACTTGTTCCAACCAGGTTTTGACTTGTGCAAGCCGTTCCAAAATTTCGCTTCCTTATTGAAATATTTGCATTTTTATGCGATTTTAGCACCCTTTCTGTCCGGCAAAACCATAATGAACCCCCGGTATCGCGTCACCGCATTCGCTTTTTTGTCCCTTTCGGCGGGTACGCTATGGCTTAACCCTGCACGCGCCGATGCGACGGCACCATTCAAAATTGACCCACGTTTGCTCGGCTTGCCTGCACTGGAAGAGCCAATTGCCGACTTCAAAAACGTCTCGCCACCGCAACCATCTACGCCGCTGACAACGGCAACACAACCAACCGAGGTCTCTGCGCCGCAACCCAGTGCCGTTAAACCGTTGCCCGAGGCAACCCCCGTAAAGCCCATCCCGCTATCGCCGCCTAAGACGATCGCGGTAGAAAAACCTGCCCCAGTACAAACAGAGGCACGGCGCCAAACTGTCCCGCCGCCCAGCAAGCCGATCCCCGAACCCAGCGTTACATCGATCCCTGTCGTGGCAACACCAAAACCTGAAGTGTTTGCGCCGCCACCTGCCGCCCAAATTTCAGCGGAACCACCCGCCATCCCGCCCGCAGATATCGATAGCATCCCATTACGCTTACATCCGACCCTCGCGCTAACCCCACACCCAAGCCAACCGGATGAAAAAACGCCCTTGTTCATTAGCGCCATGCGCCTACAAGGGAAAGCCGATACCTACGTGGAAGCCGAGGAAGATGCCGAGCTACGCAAACAAGGTTTGCGCGTGAATGCAGACTCCTTGCACTACGATCAAGTGCAAGAAACATTGGATGGCAAGGGGAATGTGCGCGTGCAATCAGAGACGGGCGTCGTCAAAGGACCCGACCTGCACTATAACTTGTCGGATAGCACCGGTTTCATGAACACCCCCGCCTATGCATTGGGCGGCGCAACCAATGGTCAAGGCGTTGCCGACAAGCTCAACTTTCTCGACGAAAATCGTTACCAATTAGAGAAGGCTAAATACTCGACTTGCGGCATAGGCCAAGAGGCTTGGTGGATCCATGCCAGTGAATTGGAAATCAACCGATCCACCGAAAAGGGCGCCGGTTACAACGCCTGGATCGAATTCAAGGGCGTACCCTTACTGTATACGCCCTATATTAGCTTCTCGCTCAACAACGAACGTGAATCGGGTTTCTTGACGCCCTCCTTTGGCACCTCCAACACACGTGGCGTCGAATTTTCGGCGCCTTATTATTGGAATATCGCGCCTAACTACGACGCCACGCTGACGCCACGCTACATGACTAGACGCGGCTTACAACTCGGTGGCGAATTTCGCTATCTACAACCAAATTACGCAGGTGACATACAAGCCGAAGTCTTACCGGACAGCGTCACTAATACGACTCGCAATGCCTTCCGCTTAAAACATACGCAAACATTCGGCGCCGGGTTTTCGGGTAATATCGATTATCAAAAGGTATCGGATAACAATTATTATCGTGATTTAAGTACCCTAATTGCAGCCACATCGACCACCACGCTACCGCATGAAGGGAATTTGTATTACGGCAACGGCCCCTTTAGTGCTGCACTGAAAGTTCAGCGCTACCAAGTGTTGCAAGATCCGGTCACACCGATCGCCAACCCTTATGAACGCGTACCGCAATTAACGGCATCTTATCGCAAGCTGAACGCATTCGGTTTTGCCGACGTGCTCGCCAGTTCTGAATTTGTGCAGTATTCGCACCCTACCAGCGTTGAAGGTTCTCGCTTCACGCTTAACCCGACGTTCAGCGTACCGCTGACTCAGGCCTATGGCTATATCACGCCGAAATTCGGCTTGCATTACACACAATACAACTTAAATCAAAAACAGAATTCAGACCGTTTACCCAATACCACACGCAGCTTGCCAATCTTTAGTTTGGACAGCGGCCTCACCTTTGAGCGTGAAGCCAGCTTATTCGGTCAAGCTTTGACGCAAACTTTGGAACCGCGCCTGTATTACTTGTACGTCCCCTTTAAAAATCAAAATCAAATTCCGCTATTTGATACGGCCGAACCCGACTTCAGTTTTGCCCAAATATTCTCGGAAAATCGTTTTAGCGGCGGCGATCGTATCTCGGACGCGAATCAAGCGACGTTCGCATTAACTTCCCGCTTTATCGAAAGCAACACTGGCTTGGAGCGTTTGCGCGTCAGCGTCGCACAACGTTATTTTTTCAGCACGCCTAAAGTGACAATCACACCGACGACCGCCCCACCCACGGACAAAACCTCGGACTTTTTAGCCAGTATCGGCGGCCAAATCACACCCGCGTGGTCCGCAGATGCCACGCTGCAATACAACCCCAATATAGGCCGCAGCGAAAAGTACAATGTCGGTACGCGCTATAATCCTGAACCCGGAAAACTCGCAAATTTCAACTATCGCTTCACCCGCAATTCTTTGCATCAAGTGGATTTCTCTGGCCAATGGCCGATCGACCACCACTGGCAAATTTTAGGGCGTTGGAATTACTCGATTCAAGATCATAAGACAGTAGAATCCCTCGCTGGATTTGAATACAAAGAAGCGTGTTGGGCAGTCCGCGTAGTGGCGCATCGCTTCCAAACCGGCACGCAACAATCGACTAACGCGTTATTTTTGCAACTTGAACTGTCCGGCCTTTCCAGCTTGGGAACTAATCCGTTCAATACCCTCAAACAAAACATCGGCGGCTACTCGCAAACCAAGCCGCATCCCGAAGAAATCAACTTAAACGAGTTTTAATTTATGCAGTTTTGCACCCGCGTTTTCATCACCTTGCTTTGGGTACTGAGCCTGTCGTCTACCGCATGGGCGCAACGCCCCCCCACGCGCGTGGAATTCATCGACCGCATTGTGGCGGTGGTCAACAATGACATCATCACGGCTTTTGAATTAGACGAGCGGATCCAGTTGGTGAAACGCCAACTAGAGAACCAAAAAATAACATTGCCGCCGCAAGACATTCTGGAAAAGCAATTACTCGAACGCATGATCAATGAAAAAGTGCAATTGCAATTCGCCAACGAAACGGGCATTCGGGTCGACGACGCTGCGCTCGATCAGGCCATTGCACGAATTGCAGAAGGCAATCGGATGCAGTTAGATCAATTACGCCAAGCGTTGGAAAAGGATGGCGTCAGCTTCAACAAATTTCGCGAGAACATCCGCAATGAAATTACCTTGGCTAGAGTCAAAGAGCGCGAAGCCGACAATCGCGTGGTCGTCACTGAAGGGGAGTTGGAAAATTACTTCGCGCACCAAGCGCAACAAGGCAGTGATACCGAATACAATCTGGCGCACATCCTGATTCAAGTGCCGGATCAAGCTAATGCAGAAAAAATTCAGGCTCGTAAAAAGATTGCCGAGCAAGCGCTCGCCGAGTTGAAAGCTGGAACCGACTTCGGTCAAGTTTCCGCGACTTTTTCCGATGCCCCCGACGCTCTGCAAGGTGGTGAATTGGGCTGGCGCCCGGCCAGCCGTTTACCGCAACTCTTTACCGACACATTGAATGCAATGCAACCAGGTGATGTCAGTCCATTGTTACGCAGCCCTAATGGTTTTCACCTCCTGAAATTATTAGATAAGCGTGGTCGCGACGCGGTATTGATCGTGACCCAAACGCACGCACGCCACATCTTGATAAAAACCAACGAAGTCGTGTCGGAGACCGACGCCAAACGCCGTCTTACCGAGCTCAAAGAACGTCTGGACAATGGTGCAAATTTTGCCGAACTCGCACGCCTGCATTCGGAAGACGGCTCGGCTGCAAAAGGTGGCGACTTAGGTTGGCTCACGCCAGGCGACACCGTCCCTGATTTCGAACACGCCATGGATGCGCTGCCACTCAAGGTAGTAAGTGCGCCCATTCACACCCAGTTCGGTTGGCATTTAATTGAAGTTCTCGAACGGCGCAAAGAAGACGTCACCCAAGAAAAACAAAAATTCAGGGCGCGACAAGAAATTCGCGAGCGCAAGGCCGATGAAGCGTATCAAGAATTCGTGCGCCAATTGCGCGACCGAGCGTATGTCGAATTTAAGCAGGACGACCATTAAACTTCCCCCGATCGCCCTAACCAGCGGCGAACCTGCCGGTATCGGCCCCGATTTATGCCTACTGCTGGCATGCACATCACGCGAAACCGACCTCGTTGTACTTGGTGACAAAGTCTTATTGCAACGTCGCGCAGCTACGCTAGGGTTAGACATTAACTTCACTGACTATTCTCCGAACCAAGCCATCGCACGTGTAGCTCATCATCTCACCATCTTAAGCATCCCACTTGCGACCCCTTGTGAACCCGGGAAGCCCAACCCTAACAATGCTCGCGCGGTACTGGCAATCTTGAACCGCGCCGCGGATGGTTGTCTAAGTGGTGAATTCAGCGCCATGGTCACTGCACCGATCCATAAAGGCATTATCAATGATGCCGGCATTGCATTTCAGGGGCATACCGAGTATTTACAACATCGCGCACACGCACCCCAAGTGGTCATGATGCTTGCAGGTGGCGGCATGCGTGTCGCACTTGCCACGACACATTTTGCCTTGCGTGATGTCCCCAGCCACATCACGCGCGAAAGCTTGGAAACCACACTACGTATTATCGATCACGATTTACGTACCCGTTTCGGCATTCCCCATCCACGCATTCTGGTTGCTGGCTTAAACCCCCATGCCGGTGAATCCGGTCATCTGGGTCGTGAGGAAATCGATATTATTGAACCGGTATTACATCAGTTTCGCCAAGCGGGATTCGATATGCAAGGGCCTTTTCCTGCGGACACGCTATTCAACCCCAATCGCTTAAAACATGCGGATTGCGTTCTTGCGATGTACCACGATCAAGGCTTACCCGTGCTCAAATACGCCAGTTTTGGCGCAGGCGTGAATATTACTTTGGGCCTACCCTTTATCCGGACTTCGGTCGATCATGGCACCGCATTGGATTTAGCTGGTACCGGCAACATCGACAGCGGTAGCCTTAACGTCGCCATACAAACCGCCCACGAAATGGCGTGCTATGCACATCGCACGTAAACGCTTTGGTCAGAATTTTCTGCAAGATGCTCTATTTGTGCGCGCTTGTATCGATGCCATCCGGCCACAACCAACTGACACGCTGGTGGAGATTGGCCCTGGCCTAGGCGCCTTAACGAAACCCTTAATGGCACAAGTCCCACATTTGCATGTGGTTGAGATCGACCGGGATTTGATTGCGCGCTTGCAACAAACCTACCCGCCAGCGCAACTTTCGATTCACGCTGGCGATGCTCTCGAATTTGACTTCTCCACGCTCGGCAATCATCTCCGCATCGTTGGAAACTTGCCCTATAACATTTCTACCCCGTTACTCTTTCATCTTGCTCAGTTCGCCCCACACATCCTCGATATGCACTTCATGCTGCAAAAGGAAGTTGTGGATCGCATGGCCGCCGCACCTTCCACTAGCGCTTATGGTCGGCTCTCTGTCATGCTGCAATACCGCTTTCAAATCCTGCCCTTGTTTGACGTTCCGGGTTCCGCCTTCAACCCTGCGCCCAAAGTCACCTCTAGCTTTGTGCGCATGCTACCGCTGTTCCCACTGCCTTATCCGGCCCAAGACCCAGTGTTGTTCGCAACTATCGTCACGGCTGCGTTTGGCATGCGCCGTAAAACTTTGCGCAACACACTCAAGCCGCATCTCCTGGACAAAGACTTTCAAGCCCTTGGCATTGAAGCCGGTCTTCGTGCCGAGAACCTCAGCGTCGCCGATTTCGTACGTATTGCGAATTACCTGCGCCCCCCCTCCATTTAGCGCCTTGCCAAAAAAAACGATAGTAAGCACCAACACAATTATAATTGCTTGATTATATTTTATATTTTATAAATTACGAAAATCAATAAAGGCTTTTGGCGAGGTCATGGAACAAACGATAATATTGGCACTCTTAATCACAGAGTGCTAATATATTCCGGCACGCCCTAGAGATTAGAGGAGAACCTTATGAGCAACGCTTTAGCCCTTGCCTTCCCCAACCCCGCGCTGGGCAGTTTGGAGAGTTATATCCAGGCCACTAAGGCTTTACCCGTACTCAGTGCAGAAGAAGAAACCAGCTATGCTCGTCGCCTGCGCGATGAAAGCGATGTTGAAGCCGCACGTATGCTGGTGATGTCACATTTACGCGTGGTGGTGCATATCGCCCGTGGTTTCACAGGCTACGGCCTGCAGCAAGCCGATTTGATTCAAGAAGGTAATGTCGGCTTGATGAAAGCGGTGAAACGGTTCGACCCAGAGCGCGGCGTACGCTTGGTGTCGTTCGCCATCCACTGGATCAAAGCCGAAATGCACGAATATATCCTGCGTAACTGGCGCATGGTGCGGATCGCTACCACCAAAGCGCAACGCAAGCTGTTCTTTAATCTACGCAGCAAGAAGCAAACACTCGGCACCCTGGGGCCGGATGAAGTGAATAGCATCGCCAAGGACTTAGGCGTTAAGCCGGAAGAAGTGATGGAAATGGAAACTCGGATCGACGGCGGCGATGTTGCGCTGGAGCCGGTCGGTGATGATGACGACAACAGCTACGGCCCACTCACTTATCTAGCAGATCCAGCGGATGAGCCCGCACTGCAATTGGAATACAAGCAAGGTGAAGCGCAGCGCGAAAATGGTTTGGTCAAGGCACTGGATCACCTCGATGAGCGCAGTCGGCGCATTATTCAAGCACGCTGGCTGGCCGAGGATGGCGCCAGTACGCTGCACGATCTAGCGGCCGAATACGGCGTTTCCGCAGAGCGTATTCGTCAGATCGAACAAAAAGCGATGCAAAAAATGAAGGGGATTATTGCGGCAGAAGCGGTTTAAATCCTCAATAGGATGTCCCTAGAAGCCTAGCCAGCGCCCTGGCTAGGCTTTTTATTTCCCCGCCAATAATTGCTGAATGTCATGCACTAGCGGTGTTGCGCCACTACCGAAACCAAACAGCAAGCGCACGCGCCCCTGGCCATCGAGCACAAATGTATTTGCGCTATGATCCATGGTATAGCCCGCTTTCGAGGCACTTTCCTGTTTCTTGTAGAACACCTTGAATGATTTAGCGGCTCGCGCAATTTCTTCATCCGTCCCGGTGAGCCCTAAAAAGCTGGGATTGAATGAAGGTACATACTGCGCCAGCACCGCTGGCGTATCGCGCGCAGGATCCAGGGTAACAAACAACACCTGAACCTTACTGGCATCTGGCCCCAAACGCTTGAGCGTGATCCCCAATTCGCCTAGCGTGGTCGGACAGACGTCAGGGCAATGCGTATAGCCAAAAAATAGCACCACCACTTTGCCGTGAAAATCTTCCAAGCTCCGCCGCTGGCCATGGTGATCGGTGAGACGTAATTCTTTGCCCCAATCAACGCCAGTGATATCAGTCCCCTGGAATGGGCCGGAGCTAGAGCTATTTGAGCCGCAAGCACTCAACAGGACTACACAGAGCAAGCAAAATAAGCGATAAATCATCTGACGCCCTTCTGAAAAATAGGGCGTAATTATCTGACGTTACGACCAGTGTGTCACTAATGGTCGCAAGAGGAATATACTGAATTAAGCCGTGGTATTAATCGTTCGACCCAAATTCGACGGCAGATTGCTGCTGGATGCAGGTTGCGGAAGCGCATTTATCAATGCTGCAGCAGTCTGGGCTTGAGCATCCAGAGCCTTTTTCAGCACTAAAACACTGCGCTGGTCTTGTGTATTGACTTGACCTACCGCTGCACTGACTGCACTGCTACTACTGATGGACATGGCTATTCCTTTAAGAAGACTCTAGTTAGCTTAACGGCAATTTTGTGCTTGCCTAAAGAACAAACCAAACAAAACCTGGAGTCGAGTACAGGGGGAAGCCTTAAGGTATATGCTTCAAAAATTCGACAATCTCACGCGAATGCCCCCCAGGGTCGACATTGCGATAGACCTGTGCAATTTTCCCATCGGGTGCAATCAGGTAGGTGTGACGCTTCGCCAGTTTCGTCACCACCAGATCCAATATTGCGCCATAACGTTCAACGACCGCACCACGCTCGTCAGCCAGCAACAGGAAAGGCAAGTGATGCTTGCTGGCGAACCGCGCATGCGACTGCGTGTTATCCAAACTAACTCCAATCACTTGCGCATTCAGCGCAGTCAGCGCCTGCCAATCGTCGCGAAAGGCACAGGCTTCCTTGGTGCAGCCGGGTGTTTCATCCTTGGGGTAAAAATACAACACCACCCATTTTCCACGATAATCGCTCAGACGTCTCATCGTGCCCTGCTGATCGGGCAAGGTAAAATCAGGAGCCACGGCACCCACGACCGGTGCATCTTGTACCGCACGCAATCGAAGCGCGAACAACGTGAGCAGCAATAACACAGACACCACGAATAATATTTTCATCGATCCGCCTCTCGAAACTGTTAACGCGACACCAACCACAACGTAGTACTCAACCAAAGGAAAACCGTAATCGCCAATTGCGGATCACGCACTGCTTCCGTAGCGGCATCCTCTCCTTGCTGATGATAATGCAACAAGAATAAGTAGCGAAACACACCAAAAATCACAAACGGTACAGTCAGCATCAACCAAGATGTATGGTGCAAAGCAATGGTTTCAGGACTTAAGGTATAAAGGCTGTAGCTCATGATGATACAAGCAGCGGTGACCGTAATCAGACCATCGAGTAACGCTGGGCTGTAATAATGCAGAACTTTCCGTTGATCGTCCTTTTTGCTTTCACGCTCCACACCGAGTTCGGCGCGCCGTTTCACAAAGCCCAAGAACAACGTGAGCATCAGGCCGCAGAGCAGTAGCCACTGCGAAGGCGGAATGCCAACGCCACTGGTGCCCGCCAACAGACGCAGCATAAAGCCCGCGGCAATGATAAAAACATCCAAAATCACCACGCGCTTCAACCCAAAACTATAGGCGATATTCAAGCTGGCATACGACAACAACAAGATCGCCACGATGGGTGAGGCGAAATAGCCGAACCATCCACCCAACGCACCAACCAACAAAGCCAGCATAACCGCAGCGGGCAAACTTACCGTGCCCTTAGCCAGCGGTCGTTCGCACTTCACTGGATGGCGCCGATCCGCGTCGCAATCAGCAATATCGTTGATAATATAAATAGCGCTGGATACCAACGAAAACCCAGCCGCTGCCGCGACCACGCGCCACACCAACATCGAATCACCTAAAGCATGACCAAACAGAAGCCCGGCAAAAACAAATAAGCTTTTAACCCAATGCTTAGGGCGTAACAGCCGAATCAGTTCAAATACCGTATTCATGGCCTATGCTTGGAACGACAAGCTTCTTGTGGAAAATAGCGCTCGCAAAAATAACATCCGCCCATCGGTAGGAAATTAGGGATCGCATAATATTGATCTTTCACGCGCCGTAGTACCCCAGCACGATACGCTTCAAAATTGAAGCCAACGCCCAAGACCAAATAATATTTACTCGCATAAAAGTTAATTTCGCTAAATTCAATAGACTTAAAATAGGGGCCATATTTTTCGAATGTCGGCGGATTTTTCAGCAACACCAAAATATTGCGCCCTTGCAATTGACGAAAATCGGTAACGATATCATCGTGGCGCGCATGCGATGAACCCTCGCCAAACACCATCACATTTTCACCGGCATGGTAAGTCAAAATCGCCGCCATGGAATAGCCTTCAGTCGCCAAGGCATATTTACCGTGAAAGGGCGCCAATTGCTCTAACAACTCGTTCGGCTTCAACATCAACAAAGCCCCTTTAGCGTAAGGCGTATGTTGCCAAGCGGAAATCGGCATGATCAAGATTACGGCAAACGCCAACACATGCAGGGCGGTATACCCCAACATAAAGCGTAAAACTTTACGCAAAGCGCCGACATCCAGCCACCATACCAGCAACGCAAACATAAAGGGATAGAACGACAACACCCAATGCCAACCGATGACTTTCTCAAAAGAAATCAACGCAAAAATCAACATCGGTACCGTGAACACCCAAGCGAATAGACGGAAGCGTTGATCCGTAAGAAGTTCCGAAGCGCGATGTCTTTGCTTAAATAATAACCAAGCCGCCAGCGGCGTTAATAAATACAATTGCAGCGCAAGATAAAAGAATGGCTTATACCAAGCGAAGCCGGCATTCTCATGACGGTTATACACGTTGAACATGATGTTCGCCCAGCAGTGGCCGTAATTCCAATACACGTTCAAGGCGATGGCGGGTAGCGTAGCCAGACAAAACCAAATGAAGCCGCGGCTGTTAACGCGCGCCTGAGGTGTCGTAGCCCAATACGCTAAAATTGCGACCCCCAACAACGCGGCAAAATATTTCGACAAGACAGCGAAACCAAACGCTAGGCCCGCCCAGATAAAGTGCTTGGTCAAGCCACTTTGCATCGCACGCGACAGCCACCACACGCAAATGAAACTGAATAAAATGAGTCCCGTGTCGGTAGTGATTAACACACCCATTAAGTTGATCGGCGAAACCCAGAACAACAAGGCAGCCCACGCAGCTTTTTCGGCATCCCAATCGCGCAACAACCGGTACAAACCATAGCCGACGAAACTGGTGAACAACACCACCGGTAAGCGTAGCACCCACTCCGCATTGCTGATGCGCAGCATCAACCATAACAACCAACCGACCATCGGTGGATGATCGTAAAAACCGAAGTCGGGACGTTGACCCCAAATTAGAAAATAAGCTTCATCGCCAGAAAAGGGGATGGAGGCAGCCAACACCATTTTGATTGCGAACGAAATAAGAAATGCCGGTAACAACCATTGCCGCACATTGATCTTTCCGGTCATCAAAACGCTCATTGCGGTTCAGCCTGTTGACGATATAACACAAACGCCTCTGATTTATCGCCAGGCCGACTACCTTGCCATAGCTTGACCCAACCCTGACCCGGCCGTGCATCGGGATGACGCGGATCCGTTTGCAACAAAAATAAGTCGCATCCATAGGCACTGAATTCTGCACGTTCGATCCGCGTGGTGGTAATGCCCGCATAGTAGTACAGCACCCCACGTTGTGGTTCGCCTAAACCGGCGCTGCCGATGCAGGTGTATTTCGCGGGCAACTGCTGTTTCAATGCGCGCACGACTTCCGCATACCGTTTGCTATGATCGAGCCAAGGTAACATCAGCGTTGTACCCAAGCCCCACACCAACGTAATCCCCGCAGCCCAGTGAAACACCGCACGCCGACCGGAGCGAAAAGAATCCCGCAACGGCAATAACCAAAGAATCGTGAGCAGTAGTGCAAACGAAAAAGCTAACCATTCAAAATGTGGCAAAAATCCCGGCTGCAGTTTCAAAAGCCGCTGATATATCACGGCTGGCTGCCCGGTCATCATGGCAATCCAAGCCAACCAAAAAGCAATGCCCAATAAACCAAAAGTCATGATGCCAAATGAACCCAAGGCGTTGGCTGCGCCGCGCCGAAGCGTTTCTGCGCCGGGCACGGCTAGTAAGGTCAAGGGCAATAAGACGGGCAATGCGTGAATATCGCGTGGTTCAGCATTCAAAATTGTGAACACCCAAGTGATACCAAAAAATAATAGCGGCAACTGGAAACGCGCTTCACGCAATAAGCGTGAACGATAACCCCACAAGGTCCAGAGCGTAATCGGCAAGATCGGCCATGCAAACCATGGCAGAAGACGTAAAAAATAGAGCCACTCATTACGCGCATAGGTAACAGAAAATTTCGTGAGTAACGGCACGTTCTCTACCCGCCACCACCAAAAAAAAGCACTGCGCGCAAAGCGGTGTAGTAACCACGGCCAGATCGCCAGGAAAGGCAAACTGATGACCAAGGCAAGCAGCAGCGTAAAGGCATAGCGCCGATTGCGCCAATTTCGAAATATCGGTAGCAAACCCGCGCACACGATCACGACCACCAGCGGAATAATGCCGCGTGATAGAAAAGCGACACCCACGCCCAGACCAATCAACACCCCCGCCGGATTGGGGCGACGCTCACTCAATGCAAAGCCCCACAACACCAGGGCATAGCCCGCAAGCAAAGCAGTGTCGGTAATCATTTCATGCGCATGCGCCACGAGACCGATACTGCCAATAAGCAAACCTAAGGCCAAACGTTGCATGGTCGGACCATACAATTCACGTGCCGCCAGGGCGATGCCTCCCATGGCCACCATCATATAAAAAGCGCTCGCCAAACGTGCGGCATCATGCAACGGCAAAGCCCAGGAAAACAACTTAACAAACAGTGCCGCGGTCCAATAATACAAAGGGCCAAAAGCGAGATCGGGTTCACCGGCCAGCATCGGTACCAGCCACTCGCCGGTTTTTACCATGTGGTACACAATACCAAAGGTCTCAGCCTCATCCGGCTTCCACGGTGCATGGCCGATCAGCCCGGGAATCAGCCAAGCCAAGCACAGGAGCAATAAGAGCGCGAGCTTACGCGACTCTTCTTGCGTACCTTCGGCCCAAATCGCGTTACGCATCAAACTCCGCCAACAGCAGCAGCCACCGCAGGCGGCACGCGCTCGATGAGTCGTGGGTCAAAAGGCTTGGGTAGAATATATTCTTTGCCGAAAGCTAGTGATTTGAGTTGATACGCATCCAACACGACTTGCGGTACTGGCTCTTTCGCCAAGGCCGAAATGGCCTTCACCGCCGCGATCAACATTGCGCGCGTAATCCGTTGGGCACGTGCATCTAAGGCGCCACGAAAAATAAAAGGGAACCCCAAGACATTATTCACTTGATTGGGAAAGTCCGTACGGCCGGTCGCCATAATCAAATCGTTGCGTGCCGCATGTGCAAGCGTGGGATGAATTTCTGGATCGGGGTTAGCCAGCGCGAACACCACCGGCTTCGACGCCATACTTTGCAACATTTCAGCCGTCACCAAATTCGGCCCGGAAACGCCGATGAATACATCGGCGCCGTGCATCGCATCAGCTAAAGTACGGCAGTCGGTCACCTGGGCGAAAGGTTTTTTGTAATCATTCAGATCGCTGCGTTCGGCATGCAACACCCCCTTGCTATCGACCACTAAAATATTTTCGCGCTGGGCACCCATCGCCATCAACATATCCAGCGAAGCCAGCCCTGCCGCTCCCGCTCCCAAACAAACGATCTTTGCTGCCGCTAATTGCTTACCTTGCACTTCGAGTGCATTCAACAAACCAGCGCAAATAATCACTGCCGTACCATGCTGATCATCATGAAAAACCGGGATACTCAATCGCTCGGTAAGCGCTTTTTCGATCTCAAAGCAATGCGGTGCGGCGATATCTTCCAAGTTAATACCCCCGAAAGTAGGCGCAATGGCCACCACAGTTTCAATGAAATGCGTCGGCGAGATCGCCGCCACTTCAATGTCGAACACATCAATTCCCGCAAAGTGTTTGAACAACACGGCTTTACCTTCCATTACCGGCTTAGACGCTAGTGGGCCGAGATTACCCAACCCCAAGATTGCCGTTCCATCGGTGATCACCGCCACCAAATTTCCCTTATTGGTATACCGATAGGCATTTTCAGCATCGTGCGCAATTTCGCGCACTGGCTCAGCCACCCCAGGGCTGTAAGCTAGACTTAAGTCCGCGGCGGTGGCGCATGCTTTGGTCGCTTCGACAGACAGTTTTCCCGGCTTCGGAAATTGATGATATGCCAGTGCAGCTTGGCGTTTGGCGTCGTCTAAAAGATTGTCTTTGCTCATGATGGTTTTCCGGCTAACCGATTTGTTAAAAAACACGCTATTTTAGCTGTCGCCGCCATGTACCGCCAGCACAAGGGTGGCTGTCAGCTTGCAAATCTAAGGCAAGGCGCTATTCTTGTTAAACAGGTAGGCAAAATTGAAGCCGCCAGTCATCATGGTTTTAAGGAATTCCCATGGAGCACGCTGATACTGAAAGAGTCCGCCAATTGAGCTTTACTAAGCTGCCGGCAGCTCAAGCCAAAGAAGCGCTAGTGTTATTGCATGATTTACCACATCTCGTCGTGCTCGGCACGGTCGGCGATACGGGCCTTTTAGTGCGCTACGAATTGCCTTTTTACACTCTGGAAAAAATCGAATTTGCGCTGCTTGATCAAGGGTTTCACCTCGATAATTCGCTCCTCAACAAACTTCGCCGCTCCCTTATCTATTACTTTGAAACCGTGCAGTGCCAAAACATGACACAGCCCGAACAACGCGAACGCAGTCGCCGCATTTTCGCCCAAGTCTACGAACACCATGCGCATGGCGATCACGACGATACCCCGCCTGAATGGCGCGAATACCGCTAAACCTGCTTTTGTGTCGTTAAGTTCCCTTCCCGCCCAACACTCTCCCCCTAAATAAACCGCTTTCACGGTTACACTAGCATTTTTGAGTTCCCACCATGCACGACGACCAACTCCTGCGTTACAGCCGCCACATCCTGCTCAACGAAATCGGCTTAGCAGGCCAAGAAAAATTGCTTGCCGCACAGGTTTTGCTAATCGGCGCTGGCGGTTTAGGTTCGCCTATTGCGCTGTATCTTGCGGCGGCTGGTGTCGGTCAGCTGACGATTTGCGACAACGACATCGTGGATCTCACCAACTTGCAACGCCAAATTGCCCATCAAAGCAATGCAATTGGTCAAAACAAAGCGGAATCTGCTGCACACTCGTCACGTGCGATCAATCCCACAGTACGCATCACAGCGCTTCCGCAGCGCGCTAATGCAGAATTTCTGGCACACCAAGTTGCGCAATCCGATTTAATTATTGATGCTTCGGATAATTTTGCCACACGGCACGCGATCAATCGTTCTTGCGTGGCACAGCGCAAGCCACTGGTGTCGGGTGCAGCCGTGCGTTTCGATGGCCAAGTATCGGTCTTCGATTTGCGCCTAGATAGCTCACCCTGTTACCACTGTTTGTTTCCGGAAGCGGGGGAAGTCGATGAAATGCGTTGTGCGGAGAATGGCGTGTTTGCGCCTTTAGTTGGCATCATTGGCTGCACTCAGGCAGCCGAGGCGATCAAATTAATCGTGGGTTGCGGCACATCGCTCAACGGCAAGCTATTGTTGCTCAATAGCTTGGATATGACATGGCGCAGCGTGCGCCTGAAACGCGACCCATCCTGCCCCGTCTGCGCAGGACGGTCGTCATTTATGCCAACTTGAATTGACCAACCATGCCTTGTAACTCAGCGGCAGTTTCAGCCAACTGATTAGCCGAGTTGTTCACTTGATGAATGCTGACTGAGTTTTCTTCAGCGATGGTGGAAATTTTTTCTAAACTCACGGCAATATTGGTACTCGCGGCTTTCTGCTCGGTGGTTGCGTTAGCGATCGATTGCGCCATGTCATTCACTTCATTTGCAGAGCTCACGATATTCACCAAAATATCTTGTGTCTGCTTGCTGGTAGCAGCGCCCTCTTGCACTTCCTTCTGAACCTGTTGCATCGAATCAACCGCCGCTACTGTTTTACTGCTAATACTGTCGACCATTTGCGAAATATCGGTAGTGCTGGTCGCAGTGCGCTCTGCCAGCTTGCGCACTTCATCCGCAACCACGGCAAAACCTCGACCTTGCTCACCCGCGCGAGCGGCTTCAATCGCCGCATTGAGCGCCAGTAAATTTGTTTGATCGGCAATTTCTTTAATCACGCGAGTCACTTCGCTGATCTTATGAATCGCTTCCGACAACTCCTGAATAGTGGTACTGGAATTTTCTACGCTCGTTACAATGCGCTGGGTATTTTGCACGCTGCGTGTAATGTTCGCATTACCCTCAGCTGCGGTTTTCTGCGTTTTAGCAGCGGCTGAAGCGACACTATCGGCACCGGATGCAACTTCCGAAATCGACACCGTCACTTCCTCCATCGCAGCGGATACCTGCATTACGCGCTCACTTTCAATCTCCGCGCGTCCACTCACTGTACGCGCTTCGCTCGACATCTGTTGCGCAGAACCGGCGACTGAGTTTGCCGCTTCCGTCACGCCAGCAATAATCTGCGATAACGTTTGGTTCATGTCTTTTAAGGCATTCTGCAAACTGGCCAACTCATCATTGCCCGTCACACGCACTTCACTCGTTAAATCACCCTGTTGAATACGCCGAGCCACCTGCACGGCTTCCGTCAGGCGGCCAACGATGCTTCGCGTGATAAAGACTGCGGTAAATGCGCCAATAACCACCGCAATCAAACTTAAAATAATCATGACAACCCGCGCCGATTTATAGGATTTTTCCGCGCCCGCAGCTGCATCCAGCGTCGCCTTTTCCAGTACCTTTAACATGTCTTCAATATGGTTCAATAATTCAAGTTGCGGCGGACGGACTTTCTCTCGCACCGCATTGCCGGCTTCCAAATGATTATCTGAAAGTGTGAACTCCATGACGGCTTCAACACCAGGCTGCACTTGCGCTTCGGCAAGTTTGATCTTCTCTAAGGCTTCTTTACCCGCTTTATCGTCGACTAATTTTTCCAAGGCAAGAAATGCGGCGCTGTAACTTTTGCGAGCCTCCTTCATGCGCTTAAGTTCTTTTTTCTTAAACGCCAGATCCTCCTGCATCACCACGTCACGCAACGCGACTGCCTGATAGCGCACCGCATCGCGCATGGTGTTGACTAAATTCACCTTCGCATAATCTTGATTAACAATACTATCCAAATTTCCTTGGAGCTGAGACATGCGGCTCAAACCGATGAGACCTAGGGCTAACAGCAACAGTACCAACGTGCCAAACCCAACCCCAAGACGGGCACCGACTTTAAGAGAGCATAGAAAATTCATCTCATATCCTTTTTTACATACACGCGCTCCATGGAGCGACCTCTCATTGCGCGCATTTTATTGAAATTTTTTTCGCTTAAAACTGCCTCGTCGTTTTGAGGCACCATCCAGCTGAAAGACAAGCCTGTTAATGCAATCCCCGAACAGACTTGCTTTTCAGTGTTCACACTTGCTACGAAAATTATTCAGATTTACTGTACCGCAACGGCACCATGGATTACGCCAATTGCCTTACCACCATCCAAAATCGGTGCCGATATTTGCACGCTCTTCTTCTGCGTGGTTGGATCAGGCTTAATCTCTTTAGCACTCCAAGCTCCACCCAAACCACCTTTAAACGGTGGGCGCGCGGCATTGTTATAAAGTAGTGGCTTTCCGCTGCTACTGCTGTATGCCGTTAAATTTCCCTTTTCATCGCGTAAATTTAACTTATTCAGCGCTTTATCTTCGCCTTCCCACTTTGTCACCAACTTACCTGCTGGACTGGTGCTCAAGCCTTTAACGACTGCATCGCCCTCGCCCAACTCATCCCACTTTGCATTACTCACACCCGGCAAACCGCCTTTGGCATTCGATTCTTTAACTGCGGCAACAACAGCTGGATTTGCCGCCCACTCAACTAATTTCGCTTTAAAACCATCAACTTTTGCTTGAGCCTCCGGAGTTACCGGATCAGCATGCGCCGCTGTTGTTGCGCAAAAAGCTATCACCGCACCAACAAGCAACGCCGATATCATGGTGGAATGTTTAATTGTAATCGCCTGTGTTTTCATAGTTTTTCTCTCCAATAAGCAGGTTCGTGTTTACATAACTTGGGGCTACGCCCTTCAACTGGAATGTCGATTTAGTCGAAACCTTCCACGTTCTAGCCTTATCGGAAATCTGTCACAAAACTTTAACGAGCGAATTCACGACCTTAAACATGGCGAATAAACTGTTGTTTTACTGGGTTATTACACCGTGGCGGTTTAACGTCAGGAGAGTTTAAATAGTAATTTTTTCTGGGTCTCGAATTGATCTAGCGGCAACCGTTTAAAACCGCTTTTAGCAAATTGATGCCAGCGCCCCGTAACAAAAGCCAGTTGCAAATTCGCTGCGGCGTTTGCGTCTAGTTCAGCGGAGACCGTACCTTGCGTGACGGCCATCCGTAAACATTGCCGAAGCGTGGCTTCGATTCGATCATGGAATTGGTTAATTCGGGTTTGTAATCGTTCATTCTCATTCACCAAAGCGTCGCCTATTAAAACCCGGGTCATCCCAGGATTTTTCTGCGCAAATCCGAGCAATAAAGAAAGGACTGCATCTAATTGATGCAAACCATCCGTTTCTTCCGCTGTGATTTTATTGATGAGACTAAATAAGGTTTGCTCGATAAATTCGATCAAACCTTCGAACATTTGTGCCTTGCTGGCGAAGTGGCGATATAAGGCGGCTTCTGAAACATCGAGCCGAGCTGCCAAAGCAGCCGTGGTGATTTTTTCCGCTTGCGGTTGTTCTAGCATTTCTGCCAACGTTTGCAAAATTTGATTCTTACGTTCGCCACTCTTACCCGCCATATTGCCTCCCGTTGAAATTCGCCGCTTATATTAGGATGTTAAAGATGCGACGTAACTGCAAAATCGATTTTACCCTGGCATCCACAAAAGGTGGGGACTTACTCGCGCTTGTCACCCAGACAGTGCGCATCCCCAGGCTTTTGGCCGTACGCAGATTATCCAGATCGTCCTCGACCATAATGGCCCGTTCAGGGCGAATACCATGGGCGCGCAACAGTATCCGAAAACCTTGCGATGCGGGTTTAGGCCGAAACCGGGTACGCTCTACGCAAAACACATCGGTAAACAAATCCTTTAGCCCCATGGTTTGCAACACCCCACGTGCATAATGTTCCGGCGCGTTCGAAAATAAGATTTTCTTCCCCGGCAATTTCCGCAAGAGGCCACGCAAGCCGCGCTCGTACACCAACATCGAATGCAACTGCGGAAACTGGTGGGTATGCCATAAGAAATGGCGCGGATCAATTTCCGGGTGGTGGCGCATCAAACCCAGCAAGGTGGCGCCGTAGCGTTGCCAATACTGAACACGTAAATGTTTGGCACCCGGTTCACTTAAGCCAAGATGGGTTTGCAAATACCCTGTCATGGCACGACTAATGTGCGGAAATACATGTGGCACCGCATCGTGCAAGGTATTGTCGAGATCGAACACCCAGACGCGAGCGGGAACCAATTTAGGATTAATCGAGATAATTCGCCGCGTCTAAGCGCGTTTAATTAGCGTTCCCACACCCTCGCTGGTCAAGATTTCCAGCAACAGCGCATGCGGTACTCGGCCATCGATAATATGACTAGTTTTTACGCCATTATGCACGGCTTCCAGCGCACAATTTATTTTGGGCAACATACCACCAGCAATGGTGCCATCAGCAATATAATCTTTCACCCGTTCGGAAGTGAGGCCGGTTACGAGGGTGCCCGATTTATCCAAAACGCCCGGGGTATTCGTCATAAGAATCAACTTCTCGGCGCATAACTTCTCCGCTAACTTACCCGCCACCACATCGGCGTTGATATTATAGGCCTCGCCTTGTGCCCCGACGCCCAGCGGTGCAATCACGGGAATAAAATCTCGGGAATCCAATAAGTGGATTAGCTCAGGGTCGATACCCACGACTTCACCGACCTGACCGATATCCAGCATTTTGGCGGATTCTTCTTTACTCGGCACTAGCATTTTGCGGGCGTGAATGAAATTACCGTCCTTCCCGGTTAAGCCCACCGCCTTACCCCCATGCAAATTAATCAGGGTAACGATCTCTTGATTCACGAGGCCACCCAACACCATTTCCACCACATCCAGGGTTTCCTCGTCGGTTACACGCATGCCCTGAATAAATTCACTTTGCTTGCCGATGCGTTTGAGCAAATCGGCAATTTGAGGCCCGCCACCATGGACGACCACAGGGTTCATTCCCACTAGCTTCAATAGCACCACGTCGCGCGCGAAGCCTTCTTTCAGCTTCGGTTCGGTCATGGCATTTCCGCCATACTTAATCACAATCGTTTTATCAAAGAAACGTTGAATAAACGGCAGTGCTTCAGAAAGCAGTGCGACTTTTTCAGCAGCGGACGCAGGGGACATGGGCATAATTTAGTCTTTATATTAAAACAAGAATGTCGCCATTTTAATGCGCTAACAGGTACGATGAAAGCGGCTAGAGGACAATATTCAGAGTTGTGGCCGGGAACTCTCTTATGTCATGCTTGGTCAATCTAATTTGTTTATCATATTGCCTATAGGCACCGCATGCATTGCGGAGCCCAAGCCCAAAACAGAAATAACGAAATTCGGGCGTTCATTCCGCCTTTAGTTTCAGCGATGCCAAGCATGACTCAAGAACAACACAAGATTGCGCACCCCATGCCTAAACAACCACCAACCTGCGACGCCGCTGCCTGGCTAACCGAACACGGGGATTATTTATATCGCTTCGCCCTACTTCAGCTTCGTGATGAAGCCGCCGCCGAAGATGCCGTGCAGGAAACTTTGCTGGCCGCACTCAGCGCTTGGGCACGCTTTTCCGGGCAGTCCTCGGTGCGCACTTGGTTGACCGGTATCTTGAAACACAAAATTCTCGATCTGTTCCGTAAACGCGCCAAAGAACCCCAATACACGCCGCTTAGTGACGATCCGGAAGCCGAATTGGCGCGTTTAGAGCAGGTGTTATTCGATGCCAGCGGCCACTGGATTCATAAACCCAGCGCATGGAACAACCCGGAAGCCAATCTCGACCAACAGCGCTTTTGGGCCGCTTTTTTATACTGTTTAAAACAACTCGCCCCGACACATGCGCAAGCCTTTTATTTACGCGAGCTGGAAGGGTTATCAACGGAAGACATTTGTAAGGAATTGAAAATCACATCGACCAATTGCTGGGTCATGCTGTATCGCGCACGTTTGAGCTTACAGCAATGCCTAGAAACCCGCTGGGGTGATAGCCATTCGATTTAGGGAGATTACTATGCTGACATGCCAAGAAGCTAGCCGTATAGCCTCACAGGCGCAGGATCGCCCCCTGAATCTGAAAGAGCGATTTGGCTTGAAACTGCATTTATTCATTTGCGTTGGTTGCCAAGGCTTTACTCGGCAATTGCAGCAAATCCGCCAAGCCTGTCAGCGCGTAGCGAATTCCGAAGGGCTAAGCGTCCCAACCGAGCTGCTATCAGCAACGGCCAAGGCGCGAATCCTGCAGGAAATAAGGTGCAGAAACGATGTTGGGCATTAACGTTCAAGATTGATATGCATCCATTTTTGTAGCAAAATTTCGGCGGCTTTTCGCCTGTTTTTTAAACTTAAAATATTTGGAGTCCACAAAATGAACGCAAAATTAACTACGATTTCCCTCGCCATTGGTTCCGCTTTCGCAATTTCCCTCGTCGCAGCGCCAGCCGCTAACGCGGCTAGCAACCCGTTTGGTATGCAACAACTGAACAGCGGCTACTTAGTTGCTGACGCTAAAGCAGCTGACGGCAAGTGCGGCGACAAAAAAGCAGCTGAAGCCAAATGTGGCGACAAAAAAGCAGCTGACGGCAAGTGCGGCGACAAAAAAGCAGCTGGCGCTAAAAAGGCCAAAGATGGCAAGTGCGGCGAAGGCAAGTGCGGCGCTAAAAAAGAAACTAAAGCTCACGACGGCAAGTGCGGCGACAAGAAAGCTGCTGATGGCAAATGCGGTGACAAGAAAGCCGCTGACGGTAAGTGTGGTGACAAAAAGAAATAATTTCGGTCACACTCCCGCAACGTGAATCGCTTCAACCTTCACGGCGCGGGCCTGGGTTTCCGGCGCGAACTACTGGACGCGTTGAAAATCCAGGTACCGCCCACCATCGATTTTTTCGAAATCGCTCCAGAAAACTGGATTGATTTCGGCGGTCTGCGTGCGCGTGAATTGCGCGCCTTTACCGAGCGTTACCCTTTTGTTTGCCACGGCTTGTCGTTGTCCATCGGCAGCCCCAGCCCGCTGGACGAGATGCTGGTTAAACGCATCAAATCGTTCATGCAAACCCACAACATTAAACTCTATACCGAACACTTATCGTATTGCAGCGACGACGGTCATTTGTATGACTTGCTGCCGATCCCCTTTACCGAAGAAGCGGTGCACTATGTGGCCGATCGCGTAAAGCGCGTCCAAGATATTCTCGAAACACGCATCGCACTGGAAAATGCGTCGTTCTACGTCATGGCACCCATCGCCGAAATGAGTGAAGTAGAATTTATCCGCGCCGTGCTCGACGAAGCCGATTGCTTGCTGCACTTGGATATCAACAATATCTATGTGAATAGCGTCAATCACCGTTTTGATCCGACTGAATATTTACGCCAGATGCCGACCGAGCGCATTGTGTATATGCACATGGCTGGGCATTACAACGAAACAAAAAACTTGATCGTCGACACACATGCCGCCGATGTCATCGATCCAGTTTGGGACTTGCTCGACCAAGCCTATACCTTGCATGGCGTGCACCCCACACTCCTCGAGCGTGATTTCAACATCCCTCCTCTCAATGAATTGGTGCTTGAGGTCGAACATATCGCCCGCATTCAACAGCGCCACGCCCAAGCACAGCGCGCACAGCGTGCCTAATTTCCAAGATTTTCAGTACGCGTTTACGCGCCATATTCGCAACCCTAAGGTTCATCCGCGCCCGGCTGGTGTTAGCGCGCAACGTATGAACGTTTATAACGAATTACTGTACAACAACCTCGAAAGTTTTTTACTCGCCTGTTTTCCCGTGTTGCATCAATTGTTGGGGGCGCGCAAATGGGGAAAATTAGTACGTGATTTTTTTGCCGAACACCGCTGTCACACCCCATTCTTCCGGCAAATCCCTGATGAATTCATCCAGTATGTGCAATCCGAACGCGGTGTACGTGAGTGCGATCCCCCCTTCATGCTGGAGCTGGCACATTATGAGTGGATCGAGTTAGTGCTCTCGGTCTCGAACAAAGAAACGCCGCTGTCCCAGATTGACCCAGACGGTGATTTGGCCGGTGGCTATCCCGCGCTGAATCCGATACTCGCGCTATTGCAATATCAGTATCCAGTACACCGCATTGGGCCAAAGTTTAAACCCCAAACACCACCGTCAGAACCTACTTACCTATTAGTGTTTCGCGATCAAGACTTCATCGTCCAGTTCATTGAATTGAATCCAGTTTCAGCGCGTCTCGTCGCCTTACTGCAAAGCGACAAACTGAGTACTGGGCAATTATTGGAAAACGTCGCGCAGGAATTAAATCATCCCGACCCACAAATTGTCCTTCAAGGGGGCTTGGATATTTTGTACAAGCTCCGCGCGGCCGGTGCTATTCTTGGTTCCTGGCGTAAATAAGGATTTCCCACTGGTGGTCGCATCAAAATATAAATGCGGCGGTTGGCCCAAAACTAACTTCTTATAAATTGAATAGCTCTCATGTCCCCGCACAACATTTGGCTTGTCAAAAATATCGTGGCCTTCTTAATTTTACCGCCATTAAATTTGCTCATCTTAAGCGGTGTCGGATGGTGGCTACTCAAGCGCAAACCTAAGCTTGGGAGAAGCCTGATTATGCTCAGCCTAACGTTGCTCTTCGCCCTCTCAATGCCCATTATCGCCAATGGTCTAATGCGTTTACTGGAAATCCAGATTCAGCCCTTGCAACCTGCCGCTGCGCGCAGCGCCCAAGCGATTGTGATTCTCGGCGGCGGGGTTTACCACGATGCCCCCGAGTATGCTGCGGATGCCGCTGGTAGTTTAACGCTCGAACGATTGCAGTACGGGGCTTATCTACAGCGCCAAACCGGTCTTCCTATTTTAGTCGCAGGCGGCCAACCCGAGGGGGGAGGAACCACCGAGGCTATGATCATGCAGCGCACGCTGGAGCAAGAATTTAAAACACCTGTACGTTGGGCAGAGGTACGTTCACTCGATACCGCACAAAACGCTCGCTTCAGTGCCATCATCCTCAAAGCCGCAGGCATTCGCAACGTGCTTATCGTGAGCCATGCCTGGCACTTGCCACGCGCACTGATCGAATTTGAAAAACAAGGCTTATCAAGTATTCCGGCACCCACTCGCTTCGGTTATGTCCAAAGCAGTAGGCCCGGCTTCCATGTTTTCGACTTTCTTCCGCAAGCGCGTGCATTATTGAAGAGCACTTACGCCCTGCATGAAGGCATTGGTATGTTGTGGTACAAACTCAGTCGCTAGCGATCGATTATTTCGCCAACAACGGCTCGAGCTTGTCGTCTTGATCCAATTCCGACAAATCATCGAATCCGCCCACATGAAAATCATCAATATAGATTTGCGGAACCGTACGACGTCCGGTTTTTTCCATCATCTCGCTGAGTTTTTGCTGATCGAGATCAACGCGAACCTTTTCGATTTGAGTCACCCCTTTACGCGTTAACAAGCGCTCCGCCATCGTGCAATAGGGGCACACGCCGGTGCAATACATCAGGACTCGCGCCATTTATTTCTCCACAGGTAAATTGGATTGCTGCCAAGCGATCATGCCGCCAGCCAAATTATAAACTTCTGTAAAACCCTGCTTACTTAAAATACCGCAAGCACCGGCAGAGCGGCTACCGCTTCGGCAAACCATAATGATTGGCTTGGTTTTATGCTTTTCCAACTCCCCAATACGACTCTGCAACTCACCCATCGGAATATGTTTGGCCTGTGCAATTTTCCCTTGCGCAATTTCAGCCGGTTCACGCACATCAATCACGATCGCATCATCGTGATTAATCTTTTGCACCGCCCCCAGCGTATCGACTTGCTGAGCCCCTCCAAAAAAACGACTCGCCAAGGGCCACAACAACATCATTCCACTGATCAAAGCCAGCCCAACAAGCATCAAATTATTTTGTATGAAGTGCATCTTGCTTTTGCTCCTGTAAAAAAACATACGCCGTTTCACGTAACGGCTCGAGGGTAGTACGATCCTCCAGCGGCAGGCTTGCCAAAGTCTGAAGAAGCTTGCTTGCACCAGCGGGATAAATCACCAATGCGCGTTTTAACATTATTTTCCCTGCCGCCGCATTACCTTGCAAACCCAACAAAACCGCATGCTGGTAAACAATTTCTTGCGTTGGCGCGAAGCGCATAACCAAAAAGTTTAATTCGAGTTTTTCGTCGATCGCATTGCGATTTAATACGATCGACAGTGCATAAGCAAAATCGCTATATGGCGCCAGCAATGACTCTTTTCGCACCTGCTGCAAAACTTGGTTAACTTCCAACGGCGTCATTTTAACCTGTCTATCCTGCAACAGTCCCTCGAGTTGCGTATACGTATTTAACAATCGGATACAACCAATCCATGACAGTATCAGCATCAAACCAAAGGCGATACGTAATAAGCTACTGAGCTTTAACCGTAGGGTATGGGTATCGGCTGCGCCGATCAAAATTGCCGCTATACCCAAGAAATTCGCATACCACAGCGGATATTCAAGAAAACTATGGAGAACAATCACGGCTAATACCATGCCAATCCACCAACCCGCGCGCGTGGCCGGTTGTCGCACACACCCCCACAGCCAGAGTGCACTACCCACGATCAAGAGCAGTAACCCAGAAAGACCAAACTCCGCACTAATTTGCGCGAGTAAATTATGGCTATGATTAAATACAGCGCCTTCGAATGCGCTCGGCGTCAGCGTAGTTACGGACTGCCCTAGCGCTGCTGCCGACGCATGTTGAAAATGCTGCCAGGCGAATTGCCCGAACCCGACACCAAATCCCGGATTATCCAGCAACATCTGCGCCGCTTCGCGCCACAAGTCGAGCCGAACGTGTAAGCCACTTGCCACATCGAATAATCGATCAGCCGGGGTAATCGTACCGCTAATTCCCTGCATAAAAGGCAGATGCGCCAACCACTGCATCAATGCAAAAGTGGGTAGCAATAGCAGTGTAATCGGAAAAATCCAACGGGTTAACGCAATCTCGTTACCGCGCTTGCGCCAGAACGCTGCCAACACTACAAATGCCCCCAGGTAAAGCCAACTCGTGCGCGCACCGGTTAACGCCAGTACCAGCAACACCAATAACGCGAGCGGCAAGCCCAACCATTTCGGTAATTTGGCGTTCGCCATCAAATACAACAAAGAAGCTAAACCCAAGGCTAAATAATTGGCCAGGTGATTCGGCTGACCCAAGTTGCCGATAATCGCGTTGCTGACTTTGCGATTAATCCAGGCGTCCAACGGTGTATGCACACCAAAATGTTGCAACAAGCCCAATGCACAGGAAAATAAAGCGCCTATCAACAACGCCCAAGCCAGTACCCCGGCCATACGATCCAAACCCAGCGCGCGCCTTAATTCATGGCCTAGCCATAGCAGAAATGCTGCCCACAAAATGTACAGCGCGCCCACCAAAGCTTGCTGCGGATATAACACGCGATCCAGCGCGACCTGAATCATTAAAATGGCGACAAATCCCAGCAAAATGATGAGACTGCGCGGCAACTCCAACGGCTGCCAATGCCGCTTGCTTAACAGCGGTAACAAGGCGAGCAAGCCCAAGCCAAACGCCATCCATTCGGAATAAAAACTTGGGATAGGTGGTTTATGGTGCCACTGTAAAAATGGCAACGTCCATGCCAACGCCAAAAAGGCTAAGCTAACGTGAAGAACGGAAAAATTTGAATTTCGGAAGTTCAATCGACACAACCCGCAATGCGCTCGGTCATCCCAAGTTACCGCGACCTTAGAAAAGGCACAGATACGCGAACGTACTGTGCCTTTTTAATTCGACCTAAAAACCTAATGCAAGCAGGTTTTCTTATGCGCAGGATGACTCTTTAACACCCGCCATTTTTAAGAAAATATCTAAAGGGCAAAATTTCGTGAAGCCGCTTTGAAATAAATTCGCGCCGACAAATGCGGTGAACCACAGCCAGCTCATATGCGACAGATCAATCTGCCCATTGAAATGCGCTAGTCCCAACGAAAGCATAATGAAAGAACCAGCAATTACGCGCACCCATTGATTCACAGTCATGTCTATCTCCTTAGTTAAAAAACAGCCCACATGTTTAGGCGGATTTCTTGGCTACCTGACCCGCTTGTACAACACTGCGTAATATAGCACCGGAATCACGACTAAAGTCAGCAACGTGGATACCAGTACGCCAAAAATCAGCGAGATTGCTAACCCGTTGAAAATAGGGTCATCTAAGATAAAAAAAGCACCGAGCATTGCTGCCAGCCCGGTCAAAATAATGGGTTTTGCGCGTGTCGCTCCGGAAAGAAGTACGGCTTTTTGCAAATCCATACCTTGCGCCACATTCATATTGACGAAATCCACTAACAAAATCGAATTGCGCACAATGATGCCGGCCAAGGCGATCATGCCGATCATGGAGGTGGCAGTGAATTGCGCACCCAGCAGCGCATGCCCGGGCATCACGCCAATGATGGTTAGCGGGATCGGCGCCATAATGACTAAGGGCACAAGGTATGAACGAAACTGCGCCACGACCAGCAAGTAAATTAAAATTAAGCCGACGCCGTAGGCGATTCCCATATCGCGGAATGTTTCATAAGTAACTTGCCATTCCCCATCCCATTTCAGCGCAAAGCCCGCATACGGATCTTGCGGCTGTTTGATAAAGTGATGCCCCAGCGTGCCGCCCTCCGCCAGCTTGAGATTAGATAGACGCGCATTGATGCCGAACATGCCATACAAGGGGCTGTCGGTTTTACCCGCCATATCGCCCACCACATACACCACCGGCAACAGATCTTTGTGATAAATCGTCTTCTCGCGCGCAGTGGGCACAACTTCGACCAATTCCGATAGCGGGGCCAACGTTCCATCCCGCGCCCGCACGGTTAGCTTTAACAACTCATCTAAATTATTTTGACGCTCCGGCGCCAAGGTCACGCGCACCGGAATTTCATACTTCGAATCACCGGAATGGATCGGCGTCACATCTTCGCCCGCCAAACCCATTTTCATCACGGCAACGATATCTTCTTGCGCCACCCCTTTCAGTGCTGCTTTGCTTTGCAACACACGCAACACGAATTTCTGCGCATTTTCTTCGACACTATCGTCAATCGCGGTTATATCTTTGGTCTGGGTAAAGGTGGCTCGTATCTGCTTGGCTACGATCATTTGCGACGCATAATCCGGTCCGTACACTTCGGCCACGATGGGTGATAGCACGGGGGGGCCCGGCGGCACTTCAACGATTTTCACATTCGCGCCATGCTGCGCTGCAATTTTTTCAATGGGCACGCGCACGCTTTGCGCGATCTCATGACTCTTGCGCTCGCGATGATGCTTGTCCAACAAATTCACTTGCAAATCCCCAACATCGGGGCCACTGCGCAAATAATACTGGCGCACTAAACCATTAAAGTTGATCGGCGATGCCGTGCCCGCATAGGCTTGATAATCCGTCACCTCCGGCACTGTCGCGAGATACGCACCCATCTCATGCAACACCCGCGCAGTTTGTTCCAACGGCGTACCGACCGGCATATCCACCACAACCTGGAATTCCGATTTATTGTCAAAGGGCAACATTTTTAAAATCACGACTTTGAATACCGCGAGTGAAATCGCCAGCAAAATCGCTACCAGAATGCTCTGCCAAAGTTTTTTACGTTTCGGTTTACCTTGTTCAGCATTCAAAAATGGTGTGAGCTTTTGTTCCATCCACACCGTTAAGTCTCGCTCTACTTTACCCTGCCCCCCCGCATGCTGATGACCCAGGAGTTTCAGCGTTAGCCAAGGTGTGACGACAAAGGCGATGGCCAGCGAAATCAGCATACCAATACTGGCATTAATCGGGATCGGGCTCATGTACGGCCCCATCAAACCTGTCACGAAAGCCATCGGCAGTAGTGCGGCGATCACGGTCAAGGTGGCGAGAATCGTTGGGCCACCAACTTCATCCACTGCTTCTGGGATGACTTGTAATAACGTTTTATCTGGGTCAATCAAGCGCCGGCGATGAATGTTTTCCACCACCACAATCGCATCGTCAACCAAAATTCCGATGGAGAATATCAAGGCAAACAACGACACCCGATTCAGCGTAAAACCCCAAGCCCAGGACGCAAACAAAGTCGCCGCTAACGTGAGGATGACGGCGACACCCACAATGATCGCCTCGCGTTTCCCTAACGCCAAAAATACCAGACCCACCACGAATGCCGTGGCAAACAGCAATTTTCCGATCAGCTTCTTGGCTTTTTCATTTGCAGTTTCACCGTAATCGCGCGTCGTGGTGATATTTACACCTTCCGGTAACACCGTTCCCTTGAGTTGATTCACCCGATCAATCACGCGTTTCGCGACATCGACCGCGTTCTCACCAGGTTTTTTAGAAACCGCAATCGTGACCGCTGGATATTCCCCGGTTTGTTCGATGCCCTTGGTTTTATAAGCTACCCCCGACCCACTCCATACATAGCGCAGCGGTTGATCCGGGCCATCTGCAATCTTTGCGACATCACTCATAAACACCGGTTTGTTTTGAGCAACGCCAACTACCAGATCACGCACATCGGCAGCAGATGCCAGGAATGCGCCCGTTTGCACCAATACTTCACGATTCTTATCGACGAGCGTTCCAGTCGGTTGGGAGGCATTACTGAGCTTGAGTGCGTCTCGAATCTCCTGGGCAGAGATACCGTAGGCATTCATGCGTTCTGCATCCATGATTACACGCACACTGTGACCTGGCCCGCCAATGGTTGTTACTTCGCGCGTGCCGGGAATGCGCTTAAGCTCAATTTCTGCCGTATGCGCTACCTTAGCTAGATCAAATGCCCCGCGCTGTGCATCAGTTGTCCATAAGGTCAGCGTCACAATCGGTACATCGTCAATACCGACCGGCTTGATGATGGGTTCCTGCACGCCAAGATTGGGTGAGACCCAATCCCGGTGCGATTGAATCGTGTCATATAACCGAACCAAAGCACCAATCCGCTCTTCACCGACTTTGTACTGCACGGTGAGCACCGCCATACCAGGACGTGAGACCGAGTACACATGCTCAATTCCGGTAATTTGCGCTAATACTTGTTCAGCTGGCGTTGCGACAAGTGCCTCCACATCTTTTGCAGATGCCCCTGGAAATGGAATAAATACATTCGCAAGCGTTACATTGATTTGCGGTTCTTCTTCACGCGGTGTCACCAGAATGGCGAATAAACCCATCAGCGCCGCCATCAATGCAATTAGCGGCGTGAGTTGCGAGCTTAAAAAGAATTTGGCAATGCGCCCAGAGATGCCCATATCAGCAATCTTCATGTTGATCGTGCAGGTTATGCATCTTACTTAACTTGCTTTAGATAAATACCGGCCTTAACAGGATCGAGTGCCACACTTTCACCCGGCTCTAGTCCTGCCAGTACTTCAATTTGTCCTTCACCCGCGGGTTCGCCTAGGCGCACTTGGCGCAACTGCACCTTGTCATTTGGCCCAACCACATACACTGCGGTTAATTCACTACGACGCAAAATAGCGGCCACAGGAGCCAACAGCTTGCGCGCCCGACCAATGGCAAAATGCGCCCGCGCAAACATACCGGGATAAACATCGTGCAACCCATCCGGCAAATCGAGACGTACGCGACTCGCATGCGTCTTAATATCCGCGGTAGGTTGGATTGTGATTTGTGCGGCTTTAATCCATTTTTGTAACGATGGAATTTCGATGGATGCACGCGATAACGCACGGACCTGCGGTAATTTATACTGGGGTACCGAAACCTCCACCCGCAAGTCTTTTGGATCAAAGCCAGTCAGCAAGGGTTTCCCTGGCTGCGCCATTTCACCTAACTCGATATGGCGCGCCGCAACGACACCGCTAAACGGTGCCACAATCGTGGCGAATTTACGCGTTGCTGCAGCTTGGCCTGCGCCCGCAAGCGACGCCTGCGCTTGCGCCTGCGCAGCCTTGAATTCCGCACTAGCTTTATCTAAGGCGGCCTGACTAATAAATTTTTGCGCGAAGAGTTGTTTGGAGCGCTCGTATTGTGCGCGAGCGTTTTCCAATAAAGCGCGCGCTTGCGCAACTTGTGCTTGGCTGCCGGCTAATTGTTGCCCGACCACGCTTTCATCAATTCGCGCAATAACCGCGCCCTTTTGCACAAAATCACCCACATCGAATTTCAATTCAATGATACGGCCTGAAATTTCAGCCGACACGGTCGCTTGCTTTACGGCTTCAACCAAGCCCTCAGCGGCGTACGTCTGATCGACTTCACGAAATTCCACCTTCCCAACCTGGAAAGGAACGGTAGCGAGCGCTAACTTTGGAAGGCATAGAATAAAAACAAATAGGATGCGTAGCACAGGCAGACCTCCGAGAACCGTTAATCAGAATATGCTAATATACGATCCGCGTCAAGTCACATGCTCCGCAACCCGCTTATGTGCTCGGCGCTCCGGCTACAGAGCCGGAATACCCGCCGCTCAGTTTATTTAGCGAAGCCGCAAAAAACATCCCGCATCATACTGATCAACTTGAGAGTACGAGTATCCCCAACGCGATAGTAAACCCGGTTAGCATCTTTGCGCGTGCGCAACACGCCCTTATCCCGCAGAATTGCTAAGTGCTGTGAGATATTGCTTTGAGAGGTACCCACGGCGTCTACAATGTCTTGCACCGAAACCTCGCGGTCGCCCAATACACATAAAATCTTTAAGCGCAGCGGGTGGGACATCGCTTTCATGGCACGCGAAGCTTGCTCGATATGCTCATCTTTATCGATTAGCTCTACTTGATCTAAATTCGTACTCACTGACATGGTTATCTCCAACAAACTAACTCTGCGGGCAATAAGCTTTGATGCGCCCATTATCAAAATATACTAAAATAATGCGGCTAGTTTGTCACACTGTCCTGAAAATTACACGGAAACATGAAAGTCACCCCAGTCTTACTCATTATTTTGGATGGTTTCGGTTGTCGCGCCAATGGCGCGGACAACGCCATCTTCCAGGCCAAAAAACCTAATTGGAACAGGCTTTGGAGCGATTTCCCACACACTTTGATCCATGCATCCGAGGCCGAAGTGGGCCTTCCCAAGGGGCAAATGGGGAATTCCGAAGTCGGTCATTTAAACATTGGCGCCGGTCGCGTGGTGTACCAAGAGTTCACCCGCATCAACCGCGCCATTGATTCTGGGCACTTTTTTGTCAATCCGGCCCTGGTTCAGGCTGTCGAAACTGCCAAACAAGGCGATCACGCACTGCACATTATGGGCTTATTGTCCGATGGCGGCGTGCATAGCCATGAACTACATATCCACGCCATGCTGGAAATGGCTGCCAAAGCCGGCCTGAAGAAAATCTATGTGCATGCCTTTTTGGATGGTCGCGATACGCCACCGAAAAGTGCAGAGCCATCGCTATTGAAACTTGATGAGAAAATGCGCGTACTCGGCGTGGGCCGGACTGCGTCAATCATTGGCCGCTACTACCCGATGGATCGGGATCGGCGTTGGCAGCGCGTCAAAGACGCCTACGACTTGCTCACCCAAGGCAAAGCCGAATTTCATGCGCACACCGCACTGGAAGGTCTGGCAATGGCCTACGACCGCGGCGAATCCGATGAATTCGTGAAGGCCACGGCCATCACACCGGCCGGCGAAACCCCGGTACGCATGGAAGATGGCGATGTGGTTGCGTTCATGAACTTCCGCTCCGATCGTGCACGCGAACTGTCACGCACCTTCCTGGAAGAAAGCTTTGATGGCTTTACGCGTGAGCACCGACCAAATCTCGGGATGATGGTCACGCTCACCGGTTATAGCGCCGACTTTAATGTCCGCGTCGCTTTCCCGCCGGAACAAATCCGCAATGGTTTTGGTGAATATATTTCCCAATTGGGTTTGAAACAACTGCGTATCGCGGAAACAGAAAAATACGCGCATGTGACCTTCTTCTTCAACGGCGGCGAAGAAAAAGTATATGCCGGCGAGGATCGCATCCTGATCCCCTCGCCCGATGTCGCCACTTATGACATGAAACCGGAAATGAGCGCCTTCGAAGTCACAGACAACCTAGAAGCGGCGATCAAAAGCAAGAAGTACGATGCCATTATCTGTAACTACGCCAATGCCGATATGGTCGGTCACACCGGTAATTTAGCCGCAGCGATTCAGGCCATCGAAGCCATTGACACCTGCCTGGGTCGCGTTGTCCAAGCGCAATTAGACGCGGGTGGCGAAGTGCTCATTACCGCCGATCATGGCAACGCCGAACGCATGATGGACGACTGCTCACACCAAGCCCATACTGCGCACACCATGAGTTTAGTCCCCTTGATTTACGCCGCCCAACGTCACGCCATTCTGGCCGACACCGGCGCGCTGGAAGACGTTTCGCCGACCATGCTAAATATTATGGGTCTGCCGCAGCCGCAAGAAATGACAGGGCGGCCACTGGTCGAGTTTACCGCTAAGCCGTGAGTCGCAACGCGCTTAGCATTCTTGCCTGCGCCGTCGCGATTTGCTTGTGTTGCGCCCCAACACAGGCCGCGACTAAAAAACCGCCGCAAAAAGACCTCACCGAAGTTCGTGCGCGCATCGATAAACTTAAACGTGAGATCGACAGCGCTGAAGAAAATAAAGCGGATGTCCTGGATGGCCTAAAGGATTCCGAGCAAGCGATCAGCCAGATCAATCGTGGCCTGCATGAATTGTCACAAGACCGCAAAGAAGCCACCAGCACGCTGAACGAAGCACAACAGCAATCCAAGCAGATGCGCGGACGCATCCAAACACAGCAAGCCTTGCTATCAAAACTGCTGTATCAACAGTACATCAACGGCAGCCAAGATACGATGCGCTTAGTGCTGAATTTGCAAAACCCCAATGAAGCTTCGCGGCAGGTTACCTACTACGGCTATCTATCGCGTTCACGTGCCACACTCATCGCCAGCTTACGTCAAGATCTCCAGCACGCCGAGGCAGCAGAAGAAGTCGTCAAAGAAAAACACGCCGAATTACTGCAAATTGAAGCCCAACAATTATCAGAAAAACGCGCGCTACAAAAAGAAGCGAACAATCGCAAACGCACATTGTCGAAGCTCGATCGCCAAATTGGCGATCGGCGCAAGCAAGTCAAGCAACTCGAGCGAGATGAACAGCGTTTAACCCGCTTAGTGGAACGTCTGGCGCTTGCGGTAACCCCCAAAAAATCTCGCGCCCGCAGACCCGGCGAACGCGCCAGCGCGGCCAGCGCCGATTTCACTAAACTCAAAGGCAGTTTGAAACTACCGGTAGCTGGGGAACTAAGCAACCGTTTTGGCAGTCGTCGTATTGATACCGGCACCACTTGGAAAGGATTGTTTATTCGGGCGAACACAGGCAGCCCAGTTAAGGCGCTTGGCCCAGGGCAAGTGGTGTTTGCGGATTGGCTAAGAGGATTTGGCAATCTGATTATTGTTGATCATGGTGATGGTTATATGAGTTTGTACGGTAATAACGAAACGTTGCTCAAACAAGAAGGCGAGACGGTGGTCGCTGGCGACACGATTGCCAATGTCGGCAACAGCGGCGGGAATGCCGAAACCGGTTTATACTTTGAGGTGCGCTATCAAAGTCGTGCCATCGACCCCTTGCAGTGGGTCGGCAAGCGCTAACACTTTTTTACTTTATTGGAGTTTTAAACCATGCGCGGCAAATTGCGTAATTTCAGCTTGATAGCCTTCGGCGCCGTCTTTGGTATAGCGGTCAGCTTGCACTTATCTGCGGTAGCCAGCAAGGACGCAGAATCCCCTTTACCGATCGACGAATTACGTGCCTTTACTGAAGTATTCGGCAAAATCAAGAGCGATTATGTTGAGCCGATTGAGGATAAAAAGCTCATTAACCAAGCCATTAACGGCATGCTGTCTGGTCTTGATCCGCACTCCGCCTACCTGGATCAAGACGCATTCAAAGACTTGCAGGTATCCACGCAAGGCGAATTTGGCGGCTTAGGTATCGAAGTCGGCATGGAAGACGGTTTTGTCAAAGTCGTTTCCCCGATTGAAGATACGCCGGCCTATATCGCCGGCATTAAGAGCGGCGACTTGATCATTAAACTCGACGACACCCCCGTCAAAGGTTTAACGCTAAACGATGCCGTAAAGCGTATGCGCGGTAAGCCCAACACCAAAATCGTTCTGACGCTTTTACGTAAAGGCGAAACTAAGCCGTTAGTAATCAGCATCACGCGCGCCGTGATTCAAATCAAAAGCGTGAAATTTCGGATGCTTGACCCTAACTATGGCTATGTGCGCATCACCCAGTTTCAAGAACATACCGGTGAAGATTTAGTAAAAGCCATCGATAGCTTGGCCAAGCAAAACAAAGCCGCGCTCAACGGCTTAGTGCTCGACTTGCGCAATGATCCCGGCGGCTTGTTAAACGGTGCAGTCGCGGTTTCCGCCGCCTTTTTGCCCAAAGACACCTTGGTGGTCTATACCGAAGGGCGCACGGAAGACGCCAAAATGCGCCTGAATGCCAGCAAAGAATATTATGTGCGTGGGTCGCAGAGCGATTATCTGAAAAATTTGCCCGCGTGGACTAAAACCGTACCGATGATTGTGCTGGTAAACGGCGGTTCAGCCTCGGCGTCAGAGATTGTCGCTGGCGCACTAAAGGATCACAAACGTGCCATCATTATGGGCACCCAAACCTTCGGCAAGGGATCGGTACAATCCATCCTACCGTTGGGCAATGGCACCGCAATTAAACTCACTACCGCACGCTATTACACCCCGAGCGGTAACTCGATTCAGGCCAAAGGCATCGTGCCCGACATCACCGTGGAAGACGCGACCGTCAGCGAAACCGAAAAACAATCGTTCTCAGTGCGCGAAGCCGACTTGGATCGCCACCTAACCAACGATAAAGACGCGAATGCTAAATCTGACAACGCACCGGTCAAACTGCAAGCACCGAAAAAGGGCAAAGAAGACAAGTCCTCCGGAAAAGCCAATACCGTTGAACCTGAAACCGCAATCAAACAAGACTATCAAGTAAGCCAGGCGTTGAATCTACTCAAAGGCCTGCAAATCATGCAACGCCGTTAAACGATACTTTCGCCTAACGCACCGCACTGAAGAGACCGGGGAACTGCAATCTTTAAGCGGTGCGTCGCCGATCTCAACCGAGCCTGTGTAAAACCTATGCCAAGCCGCCTGTTACTCATTTCACTCACCCTGTTGCAATTGGTCTGCATGCCGGTCTACGCCGCCCGCCCGAGTCTTTTCGAGGCCGACTTTGATGAAGAGAAAAAACCTTGGGATGAGATACAAGCACAGTTACCGATTTACCCTGACTTAAGCATAGCCTTACCCTTCGAGGTTCCATCCCGACCCGCCCGTTTTTTTGTCGATCCAAAATCGATTTCTGTGGGTACCGATGGCGTAGTACGCTTTAGCCTAATTGCCAAATCCTCCAGTGGCGTTTTGAATGTGAGCTACGAAGGCATCCGTTGTGAAACCAGGGAAAGAAAATTGTATGCCGTAGGACGCACGGATGGCACTTGGTCCCGTAACCGCTACGCCAAATGGGACGATATTCTAACGTCCGCCAAAGACCCCCAGCACTTCTTGCTCTACAACGATTTTTTCTGCCCGGAATTCGATATCGTGCGCGACGCGGCCGAGGCGATATCCGCGCTACAAAGCGGCATTCACCCGCGTGCCAAACGTTGATCCTGCGTTGCAAGCAACGCTTCGCATCACCGAAATTTTCCACTCACTGCAAGGCGAGTCTTCCCGCGTCGGCTTACCCACCGTATTCATCCGATTGACCGGCTGCCCCTTACGCTGTGGTTATTGTGATACCAGCTATGCCTTCACCGGTGGCGAGAGCATCAACATCGCTACTATTCTGGCGCGCGTCACCGACTACAACACGCCCTATGTTTGCGTGACCGGGGGAGAGCCATTGGCCCAAAAAAATTGCTCTGCACTACTCACCGCCTTGTGCGATGCCGGCTATTCCGTGTCCCTGGAAACCAGCGGTGCGTTGCCGATAGATGCTGTCGATCCGCGCGTTTCGCGCATTGTCGACATCAAAACTCCCGGCTCCGGTGAAGTGGAAAAAAATCGCTGGGAGAATTTGAACGCACTCCAAACCAAGGACGAAGTTAAGTTCGTGCTCTGCGACGAAGCCGATTATCAATGGGCAAAGAACATCCTACGCGAACATCATCTCGCCCAAGTATGTCCAGTGCTATTTTCACCGGTACATGGCGGAATAGAACCGGCACAACTCGCTGCATGGATTTTGCGCGATCACTTGCCGGTGCGGCTACAAGTGCAACTGCATAAATATCTTTGGGGAACTGAGCGTGGCCGATAAAGCTGCGGTCATCTTACTTTCCGGTGGCCTCGATTCTGCTACTACGCTCGCCATTGCACGTGACGAAGGCTACGTCTGCCACTGCTTAAGCGTGGATTATGGCCAACGCCATCGCGCTGAATTAGATGCCGCGAGCAACGTCGCGAATGCGCTTGGCGCGGTTGCACACCGTGTATTGCAACTCGACCTTACCGCCTTTGGCGGCTCCGCCCTCACTGATTCCAGCTTAGCAGTACCGACGACCCCTAGCACCGGCATCCCCATCACCTATGTGCCCGCACGCAACACCATCATGCTGTCGCTCGCCCTGGCCTGGAGCGAAGTGCTAAATGCCCAGAACATTTTTATTGGCGCCAATGCCGTCGATTATTCCGGCTATCCGGATTGTCGTCCGGCCTTTATTGAGGCCTTTGAACAACTGGCTAACCTCGCAACCAAAGCAGCAATAGAAGGTTCGCGTTGCCACATTCACGCACCGCTTATCCATTTAAGCAAAGCGCAAATTATCCAACAAGGGCATCGCTTGGGTGTGGACTACGGCATGACCGTATCGTGTTATCAAGCCGACGCCAAAGGTCGTGCCTGTGGCGAGTGCGATTCCTGCCGCTTGCGCCAGCGAGGCTTCAAGGAAGCCGGCATTCCCGACCCAACCCATTATTTGTTGCGCAAATAAAAAGGGGGCTCATTCGCCCCCTCTAAATCCAAACCACGCTGCTGTTAAGTCCACTGCGTGAGCTTATTGCCTTCCTTATCGGTAAAAGAACCAATAATGATCATAATGAAGTCAATTAAAGCCCAAATTCCGAGCCCACCCAGCGTCACCAACTGCAAAATTCCCGTCCCGACCTTACCGACATAAAAACGGTGTGCGCCAAAACACCCCAGAAAGAAACACAAAAGAAATGCCGGCAATATTCGTTTTTCACTCATATTTATTTCCCCCATCAAAGACTTGCGTTGATTTTTTTGGTTGTCTTGCAAACGACATAATCAATATAACCCACTTTCTTCCAACGACAGCGAAAATTTACAGGCTCTAGTATTAATCTACCAAGTACCGAATTACATTGAAATTTCTAACTGTTTTATGAGTTGCCATTTGGCTGAAAATCATTAGAATTCACTAATTAACATTTTGTTATCAGCAGCGGCGTGCGCTTAGCGTATAGCGCCATCAACAGAAGAGGTTTCAACCATGATTTTCCAGAGTTTTGCTAGCGCGCAATCTTTCTTCCTATGGTCGACATTTGCGATCGCCCTGGTCATGGGCATCCTTGTGAATAAAACCAATTTCTGCACCATGGGTGCGGTTTCTGACTGGGTCAACATGGGCGACACCGGACGCTTACGCGCATGGCTATTTGCCATTGCTGTGGCCATGTTAGGGGTCGTCGTTTTGGAACAGATGGGCATGGTTAAAATCAGTGCCGCCTTCCCCCCTTACCGGGCCAGTCAACTCATTTGGGCAGAAAATTTACTCGGTGGTTTACTGTTCGGCATCGGCATGACACTGGCTTCCGGCTGTGGCAACAAAACCTTGATCCGTATCGGTGGCGGCAACCTCAAGTCTATTATGGTGCTGGCGATAATCGCGGTCATCGCCTATTTCATGATCAACCCCTTCCCTGGCTCAGACAAAACCCTATTCACCGTATTATTCTATGACTGGCTGCGCCCCTTGGCCGTAACGCTCAAAACCAATCAAGACATCGGCTCTATCGTTGGTGGCAGCAATGCCGTTATGGCCCGACTGATCATTGGTGGTGTACTGGCTGTCGCCTTAATCATCTTCGCCTTGAAGTCATCCGATTTCCGCGGCAGTTTCGATAATATTCTCGGTGGCTTAGTGGTGGGATTGGCCGTATTGGCCGCCTGGTATGTAACCAGCAATGTTTTGGTTACCGCCGATGGCGAACAAATGGGTATCCAAAAATTCGTCGGGCAGTGGGATTTCTATGCCCCGGCAGACGCTGTAAAACCAGCTGCCACTTCTGTTGCGCCACAGTCCTTCACCTTCATCAACCCAATGGGTCAGACCTTGGGCTATCTAGCTACCGGCATGAAAAAAGCCGAGTTGTCCTTTGGCATCATGGCCGTGGGCGGCGTTATTCTTGGCTCTCTACTTTGGTCCCTCATCACGCGTAGCTTCCGCTTCGAATGGTTTGCTTCCTTCAAAGACTTTTTCAATCACTTCATCGGCGCCATTCTCATGGGATTCGGCGGCGTACTCGGCATGGGTTGCACCATCGGCCAAGGCGTCACCGGCGTATCCACCCTGGCGGTTGGCTCCTTCATCACGCTCATCAGCATCGTGTTTGGTTGCGCGATCACGATGAAAATTCAATACTACAAAATGGTGTATGAAGCCGATGCAACTTTTGTCAAATCATTCATCACCGCATTAGTCGATATGAAGATGCTGCCATCTAGCCTACGTCAATTAGAAGCCGTGTAACCCCACTTCATTCTCGTATTTACGAGCCAAAAGCCCCGCATTTCGCGGGGCTTTTTATTGACATTAAAGTGTAACTCCCGGATAATCTCGCCTTCGTTTTGGGTCGTTAGCTCAGCTGGTAGAGCAGCGGACTTTTAATCCGTTGGTCGCAGGTTCGAATCCCGCACGGCCTACCAAAACATCAAAGGGTTAGCTTTCGAGCTAGCCCTTTTCTATTTCCGACCGTAGCCAAATCGTAGACTAGATGTTCGGTTGCGTACTTTGCGTAACGATCAACCATACTGCGAGACTTCCACCCCCCAAGCTCCTTAAGTTCATCGCAGCTCGTACCAGCCTGACGATGCCAAGACGCCCAAGTATGGCGCAGGTCATGGAACCTAAAATCCGAAATCTCAGCCTTTTCCAAAGCGGTTTGCCAAGCGCTGTTGCTTAATTCCCAGCGAATAGGCTTGCCGCGATAGGTAAAGCAAAAACGCGGATGTTTCCCGACCTGCTCCCGTAATACGGTGACTGCATCATGATTCAACGGCACACCTCGCGGCGTACCATTCTTGGTTTGGTTTAACCAAGCTGTCCGACGTTCCAGATCAACCCGGTTCCATTCCAAAGCGGTTATCTCTCTTGCACGGCAACCACTCGCCAAGGCAAAACGGACTAGCGCCCCCAGGTGTTCAGGACAGACCAATAACAAGCGGTCAGCCTCATCCCGAGTTAGCCAGCGGTCTCGCTCAACCTCGCCATGCAACATGCGAACCTTGGGTGAATCGCCCCCAATTCTCTAGACACTCGTAAGCCTCTCTTGGTACTGCTTCTCATAGTCTATCGGTGAAAGCCGATTGCTGTAACTGTGACGCTAATTTATGGGGGGGGGATTACCATAACACCTCCCTCAATTAAGCCAAATTTATAGGCTTAGAGGTGTCTAGTAAACTGGGGGCGATTCATGGGAGGCGGCGCTATTAGGGCAGCCCAAGAGATCAAGGGTGCAAGAGACTAACAAACAGCACAGTAGAGTTTTATCCTAAGGAACTTTAAAGCCAGTTGCCGAGGTTTTAAGTTCTGCCAACTCACGCTCCCTCTTTTCTATCATTCGCTTACCTAGCTTCTGAACTAAACCAGTTTGAGGAGCAACGCCCAACAAGTGTTTTTCACAAAGGGTGGCCATTCTTACGAACCACAACGGAAGCACTGTCATGACTGTTAGAACAAGGAAAAGTATGAACCAAACCACCTTTGGTTCGCTATCAAGAAAAAAAACATTTTCAATCGGCGCGTATTTGCCAGTTGCAAACGTGCAGCCTATCAAAATCGCAATCGTCACTAATATGTTTGCGTTGACGATTTTGAGGCTACGCCTATTACGTATAAATTTATTGTAAAACCACCTTCTAATCCTTAAATGCTCACCCCATAACTCACTGTCATTCTCCCCATTTTTCTCGATCAAGCTTTTTAGCTCATTATATTCTTTGTAAGTAATTAAAGATGTCGGCGATACTTTTGGTATCTCCATTTGATTTGCTTTAGAGAGGTAGTCGTTTACTTTTTCATGAACTTTATTGTCAAGATCAGGAAACTTAAGTTCCCTGTAAGCTAAGTTCATGACAACACCAATTTCAATTAAATACGCAAGAGATAGGAAAGTGACACCGGAGGAAGACCCAGACATAAAAAAATTTTCCGCATTTCTATGCTACGGTTAAAAGAGATATTAAGCAGGCACAGCAGATTGGGGATTGCAAATATTATCCTCGGCCCGATCAAATAAGATATCGAACTGTTCAGCAAGATTTTTTGATGTGTCGGGAGAATTAAATGAGGCGACAGCTTCATTTTTACTCATATCAGCACAGAAACGAAATCCGACAGTATCCATGACTATCATATGTTGTTTAATCGATTTATCTCGATCAGTAACCACACTTTTCATTTTGCATTGATTGTCATGATCAGCGCAAAGTCTAAAGAACGGCATGTTTCTGTCCAAGCTATCACTATCCTGAATCAGAACTTTGATTTGTGTACCGTCTTTTGCTAAAAAAGAGGAGGCCGCATCTACCACCCTAGGGTCACTATAAATGTCGTGGTGCAGACAGCTCGTGAAAACCCGAACCTCTTTTTCGGCATGCGAAAAAAGATTACGAATAATTGATTGAGCGTGCTCAATTTGCCCATTAGAGATCAGCTCACTAGAACGTGCGGAAGCTAGATAGGTTACATAACAATCGTAAATTTCAAATTCGCTAGCATCAGCGAAGTCACAATTCATCGTTTGATTCATAGCTTAGCCTTTATATTTGTGGTCTTCGAAGACCTTCCACTAGCACCTTGGACTATAGCAGCTCAAGATGGGGTGGTATTTTGACATACTTAAATAGTTATGAATACCAATAAAATTATAGACATAACACCATTGAATTCAAGACAGGAAGTGCGTTCATTGCGAACTTTCTAGAAGAGGCCTTTGAATGGTGGCCCCTCATACTTAATATCTGTCCTTTTAGATCTAACTTGAGACGGTAAATAGCTTAAAAAGGTTCTGAGCTGCCACTCATATACCTACCACGAAGCACAAGTTCCTAAATACATGTTGAGACGGAAATGTGACGTGCCTTAGGATAATTCAAAGTTAACTATATTGTTTTTCCAAACAATCCTAATCACATGACATCTTAACTTCTTGATTGTATTACGCGCTGAATTTGTACTTCGCCCTTTTAATCCGTTGGTCGCAGGTTCGAATCCCGCACGGCCTACCAAACACAAACGGCCTAGGTGTTTCCACCTAGGCCGTTTTCTTTTGCGCAATCTTTTTAAGCAGTCGCGGACTTCTGTCCACTAATAATCAAATAACGCTCGTTGAGCACGTCTTTGCTTTCTTCGATGCCCATTGGGATGCAATCCACCGGACACACTTGCTGGCATTGCGGCTCATCGTAATGACCAACACATTCCGTACATAAATTGGGGTCGATGATATAAATCTCTTCGCCTTGCGAGATGGCACCGTTCGGGCACTCAGGCTCGCACACGTCGCAATTGATACATTCATCGGTAATCATTAAAGACATAAAACTACTACCTCAATATAGGTATTTGCTAATATTCATGCCATTTTGGCATTGAGGCGGGAATTTATCAAGGGATGTACGAATTCGCTGACGTCCCCACCGAGGCGCGCGATCTCCCGCACCAAAGAGGCTGAGATGAACATATATTGCTCCGAAGGCGTGAGAAACAAGGTCTCGACCTCCGGATTGAGCTTACGATTCATACCCGCCAGCTGAAATTCATATTCGAAATCCGATACCGCGCGTAGACCGCGCAACACCATGGTCGCATTTTGTTCGGTTAAAAACCGTATCAGCAAGCAAGAGAAGCCGACGACTTTTACGCCGGGAATATCCGCCAAGGCTTGGCGCGCCATATCGACTCGCTCCTCCAACGTAAAGAATGGGCGCTTGGTTGGGCTTTCGGCGATCCCCACAATGACTTCATCGAATAAAGCGCTGGCACGGCGCACCAAATCCTCGTGGCCGCGCGTGATCGGATCGAAACTGCCAGGGTAAACAATGCGGTTCTTAGACATCATCGATTCTCGTCAACAATCCAAAATAAACTTGGCCAGCGTGCGCACTTTTAGCCAACTGCAAGCCCGGTGGCGCCACAATCTCCGCGCCGCTCTCAACGTAGGCGCAACCGCCAGGCGTCATATGCGCGATGAGTTGCGGCAACAATTTATCCAAGGCGCCAGACTGAAACGGAGGATCCAAAAAAATCACATCATACACGCCGGCATTGGTGCCCAGCCAGCGTAGACCATCGGCGCGCTGTATGGTGACACGATCAGCGCCGAGCTTTGCGGCATTTTCGCGCAAGGCCGCAATGACCTTTGGACTCTGCTCAATCAGCGTGACTTGCGTTGCGCCACGAGAACTCGCTTCGAAACCCAACGCACCACTCCCCGCGAATAAATCCAAGCAAGTTTTTCCGGCCAAATACTGCCCTAACCAATTGAATAGCGTTTCGCGCACGCGATCCGGTGTCGGGCGCAGCCCGTCTTGCGCTGGGAAAGTCAGAATGCGGCTGCGCCACTCGCCACCAATGATGCGTACTTTGTTGGACATAATAAGGGTATTGTCGTAGCTAATGCATCAATGACGCAAACCTTTAGGATAAGGCGCGTATTTGCGGTACTTCAAAGATTTGTTGGCCGGGTGCGGCACGTTCAATCACATAGACCAGTGCATTGAGCATTTGCGCCAACGTCACCAAGCCTAAGCGTTGTGCACCTTGTGCCGTGCTCGGCAAGCGTTCACACAACCAATACAGCGGTCGCAAGAATAACGGCCAGTGATGGCCCGGCCCCAGCACATACCACGGCCGAAAAATGCTCGCATTACATTCTCTTTGCGCAATCAACAGTTCCGCTGCTTGTCGTGCACGAATATAAGCCACCATCACCGGCGCCGGTTGCGCCACGCTCACATACACAAAATGTGCTGCGCTCTTTGCGGCCATTAACGAGGCTCGCACCGAAGCTAAATCCACATCGATAAATTGTTGTGCCTTGGCGGGGCTTGGACGCGCTACACCGATCAGATGCACAAACACACAACCCTGCGGCACCTCGTCAACGTAGCTGCTGGCATCCAAGGCATCGCCCAATACCACACGGCAACCTGGTGGCACCTTGGCTTGAGATCCAGGTCGCGCTAGCGCAATGACCTGATGTCCACGCTCCGTCAGTACTGCACACAATCGCTGCCCAATGTAACCGGTGGCACCAGCGACAAATATGGTTTTGGAATCAGCCATTCAATTCAATGGCACAACACTTACTTCGCAGTCGCTTCCGGCGCACCGACCATCACTGTCACCAACTTATCCGGATGCACATGCCGCTTAAAGGCCGCTTGGATCGAGCGCACGCTCACTTTATCGACTTGGTGCGTGAAATCGCTAAGATACGTCAGCGGTAGGTTATAGAAACCGATCACACCTAAGTATTCGAGCAACTTTCGATTACTATCAATGCGTAGTGGAAAACCCAAAATGATATTGTTTTTTGCTTGCTTCAGCTCAGACTCCGTTGGACCACTCTGAATAAAGCGGCTCAATGTCTCTTGCGCGACTTTGAGCGCCACGTCAGCATCTTGTTTCTTTGTTTGCATGCCTAACTCAAATGGGCCTGGCTGTTGCAAGGGGATGAAATAACTATAGGCACTGTAAGCCAAACCGCGCTTTTGACGGATTTCATTCAAAATACGCGAATCAAAGCCGCCGCCGCCCAGCACGTAATTACCGACATACAAGGAAAAATAATCCGGGTCGCCACGCGCGATACCCGGCGCGCCAATCGCGATATGCGCCTGCGTTGCCGGATGTGAAATACGTAACACTTCGGCGTTTGCGAGCGGCGCTACCTTGGGCAATTCCTCGCACGCTTCATGATCTGACAATTGCCCAGTCAATTGATCGGCGATCGTTTCTGCTTCGCCGCGGCTGACATCCCCAATAATGGAAACTACGGCCCGAGCTGCGCCATAATGAATATCGTAAAATCGCACCAGATCATCCCGCTTAAGCTTGCCGACCGTTGCGATCTCTCCATCGCTAGGCAAACCATAAGGATGCTCGCCATACACTGCTTTATAAAAAGCCTTGTCGGCAATGGCCGCAGGCTTAGTCTCCGCCTCACGCAGCGCTGCTAACGTGCGTGTTTTTTCCCGCTGCAACACCATTTCAGGAAAGTCTGGCGACTGCAAAACTTTGGCCAGTATATCCAGCGCCTGCGTTCGTTCACGTATCGACGACAAGGTGCGCAAACTATAGCCTGCACGATCACGATCAAAGCTAGGGCCCATTTGCGCACCAACATCCGCCAAGCGCTTGGCAATCGTTTCTTCGCTCAACCCGGCGGCGCCCAATTGCAGCATACCCAGCACTAACGCCGCACGTCCAGCACGCTCGGGAGAATCTCGACGGCTACCGGCGTCGAGTTGGACCGCAACATCCAACATCGGCAGATCATGATTTTCGACAAACAATACCTTTGCGCCACTTTTGGCTTTCCATGTTTGAATGTTCACACCCGCTTGCGCTGGCAACGCAACCATCCCCAACACCGCCAATGCGCACATTCCGCGCAACCAAAAACAAGAAAATTTAATTACCATGACGCAATCCTTTCGGTGGCACTACCGGTTTTTTATCATCCAAAGCTTGTGGATCGAGTGTGGCCACCGTGAGCGTATCGTCAATCAAATATTTTTTCGCTGCATCGCGCACTTGGTCGACAGTCACCGCCTTCAATTTCTCAATGCGTTTATCGATCGCGCTATAGCCCAGACCCGCTGTCTCCATTTCACCGATTTGCATCGCTTGGTAAAACACTGAGTCGCGCTGATAAACTTGCGATGCAATGACTTGCGCTTTGACGCGGTTCAATTCTTCTTCACTGATGCCATCGCGTTTCAACTTTTCGATTTGTTCGCGAACTGCGCTTTCCACTTGCGCCACGGTTTTACCTTCGCTCGGCGTCGCATCGATGATGAACATCCCCGGACCACGCTGCACACTGTCGTAACCGCTATCCGCATCCACGGCAATTTGCGATTCGCGCACCAAAGCCGTGGGCAAACGCGCGGCGGCATTGGCAGACAACACACCACTCAACATTTCCAACGCATAGGGATCACTATCCTTCGCAGCATCGCGGATCACCGGCGCTTTCCAGCCCATCAACAAGTAGGGTAATTTCGCTGGCGCCTTGACCACAACGCGACGTTCCCCCTTCTGCTCCGGCTCCGCTTGCGGCTTTTGCACCGGCAAGGCTTTGACCTTGATCGCGCCAAAATACTGTTGCGCCAATTTAAATACCGCATCCGCCTTTACATCACCCGCCACCACCAACACTGCATTATTCGGCGCATACCAGGTGTGATACCAAGCCCGCGCGTCCTCAACTTTCATCTGTTCCAAATCATCCATCCAACCAATTACCGGCCAACGATAAGGGCTTGCCTGAAATGCGGTCGACATAAATTGCTCATACACTTTCCCATGCGGCTGATCATCCGTACGCCAGCGACGCTCATTGCGCACCACTTCGATTTCTTTGTCGAATTCGGATTTTGATAACACGAGGTTGTGCATGCGGTCGGCTTCCAACTTCAAAGCCAGTTCCAACTTGGAGCGTTCCAAGGTTTGAAAATAAGCCGTTTGATCGCGAGTGGTAAAGGCATTTTCACGACCGCCCGCCGCCGCAATCTGTTTCGAGAAATTGCCCGACGGCACTTGCTTGGTACCCTTGAACATCATATGTTCCAGCACATGCGCCACACCGGTGGTGCCATTATGCTCATCCTCGCTCCCAGCCCGATACCAGACTTGGGACACCACAACCGGTGCACGATGATCTTCTTTGACAATCACTTTGAGCCCGTTGGCCAATATCTTCTGTTGCGGCTGACTGGCGGCACTGGCCAACCCAGGCAACAAAGTGAGGCAAAACAGTAGTACGCTAACGATTTCCGATGGTTTTCTCATAGATAAAGTAGTTCACCTGGTGGAATGAAGTTAAAATTATACGTTCGAAGTCTTCATCTCTGACGCAAAAATCCATGTTTAGTTTCTTTAGTAAATCAAAGCCTGAAGCAGAAACCCCGGCAGCCGAGGAAAATACTTCCTGGGGGGAACGCCTGAAACGCGGCCTATCCAAGACCCGCGACGTACTAAACACCCCTGTCAGCGAGCTGTTTACCGGCGGCAAAATCGATGCCGCGCTGTATGACGAACTGGAAACCATTTTACTGACTGCAGACATGGGTATTGCGGCCACCCAAGCACTACTCGACACACTGCGCCAGCGCGTCAAGCGCGATGCCCTGACCGATGCCGCACAACTCAAGGGCGCCCTCAAGCAAGCCCTGGTGGAGCTGCTAACCCCATTGGAAAAGCCACTCGACACCAGCACCCACAAACCCTTCGTCATCATGATGGCGGGCGTCAATGGCGCGGGTAAAACCACCACCATCGGCAAATTGGCACAGCACTACCAATCTCAAGGAAAATCCGTGCTGTTGGCGGCAGGCGACACCTTCCGCGCGGCAGCCCGCGAGCAACTGCTCGCTTGGGGGGAGCGCAATAATGTCACGGTGATCAGCCAGGAATCGGGCGACTCTGCCGCGGTGATCTTCGATGCCGTCAACGCCGCCAAAGCGCGTGGCATCGATATTGTGCTGGCCGACACGGCTGGTCGCTTGCCGACCCAACTACACTTGATGGAAGAAATTAAAAAGGTAAAGCGCGTCATCAGCAAGGCCGACCCAGATGCCCCACATGAAGTGCTACTGGTGCTGGATGCCAACACCGGTCAAAATGCCGTGATGCAAGTGAAAGCCTTCGACGATGCCTTGGGACTCACCGGATTGGTCGTCACCAAACTCGACGGCACCGCCAAAGGCGGTGTCATTGCCGCTATCGCCAAAACGCGCCCAGTGCCTGTGCGCTTTATCGGCGTTGGCGAAACCCTGCACGATTTACGGCCATTCGTGGCCGAAGAATTCGTATCGGCCTTGTTTGTCTAGATGATCACCTTCAGCCATGTCACAAAACGTTATCGCGGCGGCACGGAAGCGCTGAAAGATCTGTCTTTTACGATTGAACCCGGAGAACTGGTAGTTCTGACCGGGCCCTCGGGCGCAGGTAAAACCACCTTACTAAAACTCATCGCCGCCCTCGAACGCCCCACCCAAGGCAGCGTACTGGTGAGCGGTCAAAATGTCGGCAAACTCTCGCGCGGTGCAGTGCCCTATCTGCGCCGCAATATCGGCATGGTGTTTCAGGAGGGCCGTCTGCTGTTCGATCGCAATGTGTTTGAAAATGTCGTGCTGCCTTTGCGCATTATCGGCATGCCGCAACGCGAAGCGGCCAAGCGTGTGCGCGCCGCCTTGGATAAAGTCGGTTTACTGGAAAAAGAAAAAGCGCAGCCGATCACACTGTCTGGTGGTGAGCAGCAACGCCTCGCCATTGCGCGCGCCATCGTCAATCGGCCTGCCATCTTGATTGCCGACGAACCGACCGGCAATCTCGACCCGGATTACGCAGCGCAATTGATGGATATGTTCACCGCCTTCAACCAAGTGGGCGTGACCTTATTGATCGCCACACACGATCCCATTCTGGCCGCGCGCAGCACATCTCGCGTGCTGCATTTGCGCGGAGGAGCACTGCAAGCATGAGAAGCTTTTTCAGCCAACATCGCGCCGCCATCGTATTGACGGTCAACCGCATGCTCGATACGCCACTCGCAACGCTGTTGACCATTATGGTGATCGGCATCGCGCTAAGCCTGCCTTTAGGTTTGTATTTAGTCGTGAATAACCTGAGCCGTATCGCCGACAACAGCCAAGGCCAACCCGAGATCAGCATTTTCTTGAAGGACAATGCCGGTAGCGCAGTGCAGCGGGACATTGAAACCAAATTAAAAGCACGCACGGAAATCAAAGAATTCCATTTCGTATCGCGCGATACCGCACTCAAACAGCTTTCGCAGAACATGGGCCTAACCGATACCGCAGCCATCTTAGGTAAAAACCCACTTCCCGACGCTTTTGTCATCACCACCAAAGATATCGAACCAGAACATCTCGATCAATTGCGTAAAGATATGCAAGCCTTGCCGGGCGTGCAAAGCGCCACTCTCGATTCGGAATGGGCGCGACGCTTGAACGCTATTTTGCGTTTAGGTAAGCAAGGCGTATGGCTGCTCGCCGCACTACTGGGCTTTGCCTTGGCGGCCATCGGCTTCAACACCATCCGCCTACAAATTTTGGCATTGCGCGACGAAGTCGAAGTCAGTCGCTTGCTCGGCGCGACCGATGCCTTCATTCGTCGACCTTATCTGTATCTGGGCATGCTGCAAGGCTTGCTCGGCGGTCTTGCGGCTTGGCTGATCGTTGCAAGCGCATTCGCACTGATTAATGTGCGCGTGGCGGAAATTGCCAGTTTGTATAACCTGAGCTTTTTACTATCGAGTCTGGCATGGCGCGATGGTTTAGCCGTGCTGATCAGCGCCGCCTCACTTGGTTGGCTTGGCGCCTACCTAGCTGCCAACCAGCATTTGCGCGGCTCGCGCGCGGCTTTCTAAAACGCCGCGTTTCGGCATCAACGAACTTTAGCAGGAGAAAAACATGCGCTTACTCCACACCATGATTCGCAGCGGCGATCTCGATCGCTCCATCGACTTCTACACCAATGTGCTCGGCATGAAATTGCTGCGCCGCAAAGAATACCCCGAAGGTAAATTCACCTTAGCCTTCGTCGGCTATGGCGATGAAAAAGACAATACCGTCATCGAGCTCACTTACAACTGGGGCGTGAGCAGTTACGAACTCGGCGGCGGCTTCGGCCACATCGCCATTGAAGTCGATGACGTGTATGCCGCGACGGCAGAAATCAGCAAGCGTGGCGGCAAGATTCTGCGCGAAGCTGGGCCGATGAATGCGGGCACAACGATTATTGCCTTTGTGTGCGATCCGGATGGGTATCAGATCGAATTGATCGGGAAGAAAAACAATTAACGCAGCTTCGGTCGTAAAAAATCACTAACTAGGATTCTGCGAAGACTTCAGACAGCCCACGCGCATCCATCGCTTCAATGACCTGTTCGGCCTCGGCTTGAGAAACCTTCAAAACAAAACCGAACTTGCGCGACTTCAGCGTGATATACATCATGCGATGTTTGATGCCGGTAGGGATATGTTTAATCGTAGTCGACTCCAGGTCAAACCTAATCTGTTCAATATCACTCAAGGGATAACGCTTTTTTCCAAATAGCGTCTTGGCAACCAACGCATCCCCAATGGTTATCGAAAACGTTACCATGATAGCCATCAAAGCAAATCCCGCAATCCCCAGTGGCCCCAAAACAGCCAGCAGCAGTCCCTTCACATTTTGCGAGCCTAAATCCATGTAAATGGAAATCGTAATGAGGCTCAGCAAAGGGATCAATAGCACCGCAGCAATTAAGCGCGCGGCTGCCACATTATAGTTGGTCAAATATACGTCCTTCATCCACCCCTCGATTCACGCATCAGTTTTTCTTCCGGCTAGAACGTATGGTAGCGCGCACCATCGCACTCCAAGGCTTTACGCTGCACCTTAAAATCCGGAAAGAGTTGCCCCACTGTCTCCCAAAAAGCCGGGGAATGATCCATATGTTTGAGATGGGCAATCTCATGCGCCACCACATAGTCGATCTGTGACTCTGGCGCTTTGATCAAGCGCCAAGACAAACGGATCACGCCAGACGACAAGCACATGCCCCAAGTGGTTTTAGCATTGGAGAGTTTGAGTGGTGGCGGCGCCAACCCTAAGCGTGGCGCATAACAAGCCAGCCGCTGTTGAAAATGTTGTGTCGCGAGTCGACGATACCATTGCGCAACCCGCGTTTGCACGGCTGCTGCATCTTGCGTATCCGGCACACCGACCCAAACTTTACCTGGGGAACGAATCGGCTCGGCACGTCTGTTGCTGCGATATAGATTCAGCTCCAACTCATCGCCCAGCAACAGTAAACGCTCACCCTGTTGCCAGGTGCGTTGTGGCAGGCGTTTGGCTTCCATCTCCTTGAGCTTGGCGACGATCCAGGGCGCACGCTCCAGGATCAGTTGTTCCAGATAGTGATAAGGTTCACGCGGTGGCGCACTGACGGTGAGGCCGCTGCCATCGACTTTAAAACCGATGCTACGGCGCTTGCGGCGCACCAGGGTATAGCTAACCGCTTCGTTGAAAAGCTGAATACCGCGGATTTCTTTAAGCGGATACGCCATGCTGCGCAGTCAACTGGCCGTTACTTGTATTTGTTTCATTTCATTCTCGATCCACGCTTGAACTTGATCGTTCAATTCGCCTGGCTTCATATCCTTGGGGTCGATCGGCGCACCAATGCTCATGGTGATGGTGCCTGGATATTTAAGGAAAGAATTGCGCCCCCAAAATTCGCCGCCATTATGCGCCACTGGAACCACCTGGGTGCCAGTATGCGTGGCCAACCAAGCGCCGCCGATACCATAGCGTCCGGTCTTACCCGGCGCGATGCGTGTGCCTTCCGGAAAAATCACAACCCACAAGCCTTTGCGTAAACGATCACGACCTTGATCGGTGACTTGCTTTAACGCGGCGCGGCCTGCGCTGCGATCAATCGCAATCGGGCTAAGCATGGCTAACCCCCAACCAAAAAATGGCACCAACAACATCGAGCGTTTCATCACCCACACTTGCGGCGGAAACACCTCCTGTAAAGCCAAGGTCTCCCACGCCGATTGATGCTTGCAAAGAATAATACTGGGCGTCTTCGGTATATTTTCCCGTCCACGGACTTCATAGCGCAGACCGCACAACACACGCAGCAGCCACAACTCAATCAGCGACCATTGAGAAATTACGCGGTAACGGACTAAGGGCGGAAAGGGGAAAGTCAGCAACGAAATAATGGCAAACGGCGGCGTCAAAATAACCAACGACAGCAAAAACAAAAACGAGCGCAGCACAATCATGCGGATTGAATCACCTGTTTCGCCGCAGCGGCAAGATCAGGGAATATCAGCGTCCCTTTGGGCAAGCCACCCGTTTTCTGCGTTTTCTCACCTTTTCCGGTCAGCACCAAAATGGGCTGCGCGCCCACCGTTGCAGAGGCCTGTAGATCGCGCAACGCATCGCCGATGCTCGGCACAGCCGTCAACGCCGTATTAAAGCGCCGACCAATTTCTTCAAACATACCCGCACGCGGTTTGCGGCACTGGCAATTCAAATCGGCTGAATGCGGACAATAAAATAAAGCATCGATACGCCCACCCACTTGCGCCAAAGAGCGATACAACTTGTCGTGGATGGAGTTCAGCATCGCCATATCGAACAGTCCACGGCCGATCCCCGATTGATTGGTGGCGACCACCACGCGAAAGCCAGCCTGATTGAGTCGCGCAATCGCTTCCAGACTGCCGGGAATGGGCTTCCATTCATCTGGGCTTTTGATGAAATTATCGCTATCGAAATTGATAACGCCGTCGCGATCAAGGATGACGAGTTTCATGGGCTTGTTTCTGTGTTGTGTCCGGTTATTTCAAAAAAGCATTCACCGCGAAGGACGCAAAGGTTCACGAAGTAAAACCTAAAACAAATACGTGACTTTGAATTCCTTTGCGTACCTTTGCGTCCTTCGCGGTTAAATTGTTTTCATGTATCAAAATGAACCACACATCACGCCAGTTTACCAATATCAGCGACGCGATTCATCAAATCGCCCAAGGTTTTGAGTAAGGCCAAACGATTTTGCCGAACCAGCGGCTCCTCGGTCATCACCATCACATCGTCGAAGAAGCGATCCACTTGCGCACGTACACCGGCCAATTCGCACAGTGCACCGGTGTAATCCTCATTATCCATCAGCGAGTTGACTATCGGTGCCAATTGCATCACTGCATCGAACAAGGCGCGCTCAGCATCTTCTGCAAACAAAGCCAAATCTGGTGCCTGGGTAACCGCATCGGTTTTTTTCAAAATATTCTGGATGCGTTTGTTTGCGCCGGCCAAGGCTTCCGCTTCCGGCAACTGTTTAAAGGCGCGCACGGCGTCCATACGCGGCAACACTTGGTCAATGCGGGTAGGGCTTTGCGATATCACGGCATCGATTTCATCCGGCTCAAAACCTTGTTCGCGCAGATAACCCTTTAAACGCTCCAACATGAAACCCTGTACGTCTTGCGCCACGGAATCCGATAGTTGCTCAGTGCTGAACGCTGCCTGCGTCTGTTGCAACAACTGCCGTAAATCCAAAGGCAAGGCCATTTCAACCAAGATGCGCAATACGCCCAAGGCATGGCGACGCAAGCCGAAGGGATCTTTATCGCCCGTCGGCACTAGGCCGATGCCATAGATACCCACCAGCGTATCCAACTTATCGGCCAAGGCCACTGCTGCGCCGACGTTATCCGCCGGTAATTCGTCTCCGGCAAAGCGCGGCCGGTAATGGGCTTCAATCGCTTGCGCCACAGCCTCCGGCTCACCATCGATGCGGGCATAGTATTGACCCATCAAGCCTTGCAGTTCGGGAAACTCACCCACCATATCGCTCAGCAGATCGGCCTTGCACAGGTAGGCTGCACGCCCCGCGTGATCGGTGGATGCACCAAGATGCCGGGCAATTTCCACGGCCAATTTTGTGATGCGCAACACGCGCTCCAGCTGCGTGCCGAGTTTATTGTGATACACCACGTGCTCCAATTTCGGTACACGCGTTTCGAGTTTGGCTTTTTGGTCTTGCTCGAAGAAAAACTTGGCATCCGACAAACGCGCCCGCAGTACGCGCTCGTTGCCATGGATGATGTGCTGCGGGTCGCTGGTCTTGAGATTGCTGGCGAGTAAAAACCGCGGCAGCAATTTGCCTTGTTTATCTAATAGTGGAAAATATTTCTGGTGCTGTTTCATGGAGAGAATCAAGCACTCTTGCGGCACCGCCAAGAAAGCCGGATCAAACGTGCCGGTATACACCACCGGCCATTCCACCAAAGCTGTGACCTCGTCCAACAAGTCCGCATATTCCACCGGCTGCGCATCACCCGCCGCAATCAACAAGCGCATTTCAATTTCGGCACGGCGTTTGACGAAAGACGGCATCACTGCGCCGAATTCTTCAAGAATCACTTCATAGTTGTTCGCATGATTGATCAGCAGATTGCGCTCGCCCATGAAGCGATGACCGCGCGTCGTGTTGCCGCTGACCAAGCCCAACAACTCGCCCGCCAAAATCCGCGCGCCATGCATCAACACTAGACCATGCACGGGACGAACGAATTGGTGTTCGTTATCACCCCACCGCATCAGCTTGGGAATCGGCAAGGCCTTCACCGCAGCAGCCACAATCTCGGAAACAACTTGCGCCAGTTGCGCACCGGGTTTTACATCGGAATAAAACAAAGCTTCCGCTTTGCCATCCATGCGCTTTTCAAAGCTGGCAACACGGTCTGCCGTCAGACCCTTGGCCTCCATCTTTTTCAGCAAGGCTTGCGTGGGCTGACCGGCCGCATCCAAAGCCACCGATACCGGCATTAGTTTTTCGGTGAAGGCTTGATCTGGCGCTTGATCGCGCACATCCATCACCTGCACCGCCAAACGGCGCGGCGTAGCAAACCAGGAAAAACCGGCTTCGGCATCGACCAATTGTCGTGCATGCAAATCCAGAATAATTTTCTCGGCGAAGGTTTGCCCCAAGCGCGCCAGGGCCTTAGGTGGCAATTCTTCGGTCAGCAGTTCGATCAGTAGGGTGTCTTGCATAGCATCTTTCAAAAAATCTTTTTCACCGCAAAGGACGCGAAGGAAGTTCAAGCCATCCTTTGCGTCCTTTGCGTCCTTTGCGTTTCAAGCTTTTTCCGTTTTCAGCATCGGAAAGCCCAGCGCTTCCCGCGAGTTGTAATACGCTTGCGCCACCAGCCGCGCCAAGGCGCGCACGCGACCAATGTAGGCCGCACGTTCGGTGACCGAAATCGCACCGCGCGCATCCAGCAAATTAAACGTGTGCGAGCATTTCATCACTTGCTCGAAGCCAGGCAAGGGCAAGCCGGCTTCCATCAAGCGTTTAGCCTCTTGCTCGAACATATTGAACTGTTCCAGCAGCCACGTGACGTTGCTGTGCTCGAAGTTGTATTTAGATTGCTCGACTTCGTTTTGGTGATACACATCGCCATACGTTACGCCGGGCGTCCACGTTAGATCGAAAACATTTTCAACGCCTTGCAAATACATCGCGAGGCGTTCCAAACCGTAAGTGATCTCGCCCAACACTGGCTTGCAGGTGAGTGAGCCCACTTCTTGGAAATAGGTGAACTGCGTGACCTCCATGCCGTTTAGCCAAACTTCCCAACCCAGCCCCCAGGCGCCGAGTGTGGGCGATTCCCAATCGTCTTCGACAAAGCGGATATCGTGCACACCGGTATCAATACCCAGCGCGCGCAGCGAATCCAAATACAATTCCTGAATATTCGCGGGTGAAGGCTTAAGGACGACTTGAAATTGATAGTAATGCTGCAAGCGATTGGGGTTTTCGCCATAGCGCCCATCCTTGGGGCGGCGCGAAGGTTGCACATAAGCGGCTTTCCAAGGCTCAGGGCCCAAGGCGCGCAAAAACGTCGCGGTATGAAAGGTACCCGCACCCATTTCCATATCATAGGGCTGGAGCA
>JAHECG010000140.1 GCA_024641855.1 Betaproteobacteria bacterium
TGGAAACACTAAAAGTCGGAACAGATTCTTTATTTGTATTGTTAGGTGCGATTATGGTGTTGGCCATGCATTCTGGATTCGCTTTCCTAGAGTTAGGAACCGTACGCCAGAAGAACCAAGTAAACGCGCTGGTCAAAATCCTGGTGGATTTTTGTGTTTCAACGATTGCCTATTTTTTTATTGGTTACGGCATCGCGTATGGCACCCATTTTATGGTGGGTGCTGAGTCGCTGGCTGAAAAAAACGGCTATGAACTGGTCAAATTCTTTTTCTTGTTAACCTTCGCAGCAGCGATTCCAGCCATTGTCTCTGGTGGTATCGCGGAACGTGCAAAATTCTATCCGCAACTTCTCGCCACTTTCATGTTGGTTGCATTGGTCTATCCCTTTTTTGAAGGCATCGCTTGGCACGGCAATTGGGGTGTCCAAGCATGGATCAAGAGCCAATTTGCTTTTGAATTTCATGACTTCGCCGGTTCCGTTGTCGTCCATGCGGTTGGCGGTTGGATCGGTTTAGTCGCGGTGTTATTGCTGGGCGCGCGTCATGGTCGCTATCGTAAAGATGGCGCAATGGCTGCACATCCACCCTCTAGCATTCCATTCTTGGCGCTGGGTGCCTGGGTGCTGACGGTCGGTTGGTTTGGGTTTAATGTCATGTCGGCACAATCCATCGATAAAATCAGCGGCTTGGTCGCAGTGAATTCGCTCATGGCGATGGTGGGCGGCACTTTGGTGGCGCTCCTGGCGGGCAAGAATGACCCTGGCTTTGTGCATAACGGCCCACTCGCTGGTCTCGTCGCCGTATGCGCCGGATCGGATCTCATGCATCCCGTGGGCGCATTAGTCACCGGCGGTGTGGCCGGCGGTTTATTTGTCTATATGTTTACCCTGACTCAAAATAAATGGAAGATCGACGATGTGCTCGGCGTATGGCCCCTACATGGCCTGTGCGGTGCGTGGGGCGGTATTGCGGCAGGGATTTTTGGCGCCAAGGCACTGGGTGGTATCGGCGGGGTTAGCTTCGGCGCGCAAGTGCTGGGTACGCTGATGGGAGTCGGTATTGCGCTGATCGGTGGCTTCTTGATTTACGGCTTTTTGAAAATGACGATAGGCATTCGTCTCGATCAAGAGTCTGAATACAACGGCGCCGATTTATCGATACACAAGATCTCGGCGACACCAGAGCGCGAAACTATTTAAGCGCTTTTGATCTTTCATAAAAAAACCGGCAATCAACAACTTAGTGGATTGCCGGTCATGGCTGACTTAAGTCGCTTAAGATATCGGATTTCACCGACCGTATAGACGCAGATCAAGTCGGAGCGCTAGTTAAATAAGGCAGTATGTTTTTGAATTTTTGCGCGCTACAAACCAAGCCCATGTAACGTTTCCGCAAGATGTTGTCTTAGCACGTTATCCGCAAGGGGATAGGTGCTCATCCAGAGATTGACCTGAAAATTCGGCTGTAAACTGCGAATTTCTTCCACTTCCCACGAGGCGCTAGTCAAGTTTCCTTGCTTGGCCATGGTGGCTGCCAAATACACATGTGATTCGAGATCCGCAGCGTTGCGAGACAAGGCTTCGCTCAGATTAAGGCGCGCCTGATCGAAATCATTGAGGAAAAAATAAGCGCGGCCCAATAACTGAAAGTACAGGTAGCCTGCTTCAGGATTCAAGCGTTGGGCGGTGCGAAGTTGCGGTAGGGTCTCGGCGGGTTTGCCTATGTAGGTGTTAATGCCACCAATCAGAGCATAGGCATCGGCATAGGAGGGGTTGAGGCGAACCGCTTTTGACAACAACCCCAACGCCTCATCATATTCGTGACGTTGTGCGTGCACGAAGCCCAATGTCCAATAGATTTGTGGGATTTCTGGGTCAATCTGTCGTGCGGTTTCGGCCATATCGAATGCGCGGCCCAAGGCTTCTTTGCCATTGTTGGTCCATTGGTTGCGATAATCGGCAGCGTAGGTTAGAGCCAAACCTGCATAGGCGCGAGCGAATGCTGGATCCTTGTAGATCGACTGTTGGTAAAGTGCACGAGCGGTTTCATTTTCGTTCTGCGTGCGTGCCAATAGAGCGGATTGGGCACGTAGGAACAGATCGTAGGCATCTAGATTCTGCGTATAGCGCTGCGCTGCACGGCGCCGCTCGGCCTCGTTCAATTTGAGGGGTAACTCCGCAATTAGTCGACGGCTCAATTCACTTTGCAAATCCAGAAGATCATGCATGGGCCTGTCAAATTGCTCACTCCAGATTTCCTGCCGACTGACGTTGTCAGTCAAATGTACATGGATTCGCAAGCGTCCATTGTCCTGCTGGACGATACCGTCGACCAGATAGCGGGCATCTGGTGGTACATTGCCATGGGTGATAGAAATAACGCGCAATGAGGAAAGGCGGGACAGGTTGCTGACTAGTTCGGAGCTCAATCCGGACGCTAGGTAGCTTGATTCTGGCGTGCTTTTCAGCGTGTGGAAAGGCACAACCGCCACGCGTAAATCTTCATGGGCTGTACTGGGCGAGTTTCTTACCGCGCTGCTTTCTGGTCTGTGACTCAACCAGAGTGCAATTGTCAGGATGGCCAAAATCAGGATGGCCAAGAGGGCATGCCGACGGTGGGATGGACGAGCCGACTGGAGCGGATTAGTGGCTTGAGTGTGCAGGTTTTGATCGGAATGTACGATGGCCAGTAGCTTGTAGCCACGCTTAGGGATGGTCAGGATATAGCTGGGTTGTTTGGGATCGTCACCTAAGGCCTTGCGCAGCTTGATGACCGCCTGGGTCAGAGCATCCTCGCCCACGATGACGCCTGGCCAGACGGCCGCCATCAGCGCGTCCCTACTGACGACCTGACCCGGATGTGCGGCCAAATAGAGCAGCACTTCCATGACTTTTGGCTCAAGGCGGACTTCTACATCAGACCGCTGCAAAGCATTGAGACCGGCGTCCACGATCCATTCCCCTACTTGCATCGTCACTCTCCAAACCGGTTTTTGGGTAATTTTGGCTCGCATTTTGTCATGACTAACAATGGTTTGGTATTTCTTCGTCGGATCATCGTCGTTTCGACGGGATATTCAGAGCCAGACTGACTACATTGGTCAACAAGCTTCTTGGGGAACGCGCCTTTTTCCCCGTTGGTGGATGGCGTTGGGACAATTTATCCCAGTTTGAGTTTGAATGTCCGAAAGGAGGTACCCGGCGAAACCCGAGACCCATTGTTTAGAGAATTATCCACGAGATGTCTGTCGCTTGGAAGGCCATGAGGGTACGGCCAGATCGTGCGTTGAAAGGAATTTAAATAGACAAAGCCCATGCTTTGAAGGTTTGTGAAGCATCTTTTTATTTTAATTAAGGAGGCAATCATGTTAATCAAAATTGGTAAAAAATTAATTCTGCTGTCTATGCTGGCTAGTCTTTTTTTCGGCTTTAACGGCGCGCATGCAGAAGAGGTGAAAAAAGCCCACAACATTGTGTTCCAAGTCCTGGACGACGATCCCGTGAAATGGGTGCAGGTTTTGGGAATCACAAGAAACGTTCAGCAATTGATGGGTAAGGATAATGTGGCGATTGAAGTTGTGGTGCATAGTGGCGGCATCTATATGCTTAAGCAAGGGGCCGCTGTCGCCAATAGAGTCGCAGCCGCGCAAAAAGAAGGTATTGTTTTTGCCGCCTGCGCTCAATCCATGAAGCGTGACAGTCTTTCTGAGAAAGATCTGCATGAAGGCGTACAAATCGTATCGATTGGTGCTGTTGAAATCATGAAAAAAGTAGAAGCAGGCTGGACCTATATCAGACTCTAAACGGTAGCTAGGTACTACCTCGAATTAAAGGGGGAAGCCCTCTTTAATTTGGGGGCCTCTCCAATTGCACTTGTGGCTTCCCAATAGAACTCAACCCCCCTGCGTTTTAAGACCAGTTGGTGTCGATGTAATGCCAAGATGGAGAGTGCGCAAAAACAACTCAAACATCATCGTATGGCAAATTTCCGCGAGTGCGGGATTGTAGCGGTGGCCTTCGTCGCGCATGAAGGCATGCTGGGCATTGAATTCATGCCAGGTGAAATTAACCCCCGC
>JAHECG010000069.1 GCA_024641855.1 Betaproteobacteria bacterium
CCAATCGATTTTCGCGTATCGACGCAACCGACGGTGTATGGCGAAAATATCGTGTTGCGGATTTTGGATCGCGAGCGTTCCATTATTCCATTGGAGCGCATGAATCTGGATGCCGAAACGCTCGCTACCTTGGAACTGATGATGGCGCGGCCGGAAGGTATTTTGATCGTGACCGGCCCGACCGGATCAGGAAAAACCACCACCCTATATTCGTTGCTGACGCATCTGAATAACGAAACCATCAACATCATGACGCTGGAAGACCCGGTGGAGTATCCGGTGACCTTGATGCGTCAAACCTCGGTCAACGAGACGGTGAAAATGGATTTCGTGAACGGCATCCGCTCCATCATGCGCCAAGATCCAGATGTGATTTTGGTCGGCGAGGTGCGCGACAAAGACACGGCGGTGATGGCGTTTCGTGCTGCCATGACGGGCCATCAAGTGTTCACCACTTTGCACACTAATTCTGCGCTTGGCACCATTCCGCGCTTGCTGGATATTGGTATTACCACCGAGATCATGTCCGGCAACATCATCGGCATGATCGCGCAACGTTTGGCCCGTGTGCTGTGCTCGCATTGCAAGGAGGCGTATCAGCCGACACCCGATGAACTGAAATTGTTGGGGCAAACGCCAGACAGTGCGCCGACCATTTATCGTCCGGTGGGTTGTACGCATTGCCACCATAAAGGCTATCGCGGCCGCATTGCGCTCATGGAGTTATTGTTCATCGATAGTGATTTGGATGAGCTGATCGCGCGCCACGCCACGGTGCGCGAGTTGCGTGAAGCGGCGCTAGGCAAGGGCTTCAAAACCTTAGCGGAGGATGGTATCCGACGAGTATTGGAGGGGCAGACGAGCTTGGCGGAGGTATCGCGCGTCGTCGATTTGACCGGGCGCGTGCGTTAACGCAATGCCGGCCTTTCAATATTTCGCCGTCGATCATGCGGGTGCTCATGTGCGCGGGCGCATGGATGCAAACAATGAAAACGATTTAGAACAGCGTTTACGCCGCATGGGTTTGGACCTAGTGACCAGTCGTGCGAAATCGGGCGCGCCACTATTGTCATTTGGTAAACGTGTTTCGCGTCAAGACTTAATCAACTTTTGTTTTCATCTGGAACAAATTTCGCATAGCGGTATTCCGCTGCTCGAAGGCTTAGCCGACTTGGCGCAAAGCACCGACAATAAACGTTTTCGCGATGTTATTTCTGCTATGCACGAAGATATGGAAGGCGGCAAATTACTGTCGGAAGCATTGGCGCAACACCCGGCCATATTTGATCGGCTATTCACTAGTTTGATCCGCACCGGCGAGCAGACCGGCAATATGCAAGAGGTGTTACGCGATTTGGGTACCATGCAACGTTGGCACGATGAGTTATTGTCCAAGACTAAATTATTGCTGATGTACCCGACGATGGTGTTTATCGTGGTCACCGGGGTGATTTTTTTCCTAATGCTTTACTTGGTGCCGAAGCTAGTAAGCTTTATCGCCACCATGAATCAGACCCTGCCCCTGCAAACGAAAATATTGATTGGCGCATCGGATATTTTTGCCAGTTATTGGCCGTTGTTGCTAGGCGGGCCCTTGCTGTCGTTGTTTGCGGCGGTCACCGCAGTGCAAAGTAGCCCACGGGCGCGACTATACTGGGACTATTTAAAGCTCAACTTACCTTTGGTTGGCCCGGCTTTGCAGCAGTTGTTGATGGCACGTTTTGCCAATTACTTTGCGCTGCTGTATCGCTCCGGCATTACTATTCTCGATGCGCTCGCGGCGTGCGAAGGCGTGGTGGCGAATCGTTATGTGGCCAATGCTTTGCAACGTGCGGCGCAGCAAGTTAGTGCCGGCGAAAGCTTGACGGAAAGCCTGCGCAATCTGGGATTATTCCCGCCGTTAGTGATTCGCATGATGCGCATCGGTGAAACGACGGGTGCGCTGGACGAAGCCTTGTTGAACGTGGGGCACTACTATCGGCGTAGCGTAGAAGAGTGGATCGAACGCGCCTTAAAATTATTGCAAGTAAGTTTGACCTTATTTTTGGCGTCGATATTGGCTTTTATCATCTTTGCCGTGCTGTCTCCGATCTATGATATTTTGGGCAAGCTGAGTTATTGATTCCCACTATGGCCGCTAAACTCCTCGTCAGCCTCACCGCCCGTAGCGCACGATTCGCGATTTTCGAGCGCGGCACTTTATCGCAAGTATCGGGCCATGAGAATGGCGAGGCTGCCTGGAGTGCGTTCGCCGCATTATTGCAAAAAAACTCTGATATCCCGGTCTACTTGATGGTGGATACGGTTGAAGAGGAATATCGCACCGAAGTGTTGCCACATGTTCATGGTCATGCGCGGCGTGAAATGCTCAAACGCAAGCTTGGCCAACTGTTGCGCACCGCGCCGTATCGAGCCACCTGGCTACAAGGTCGGGAGCAAGTTGGCGGTAAACGTAAAGACGATGTTTATTTGTTTCTCGCGCTTATATCTGGCGAATTATTGCGCCCCTATCTGGATCACATTCAACGTCGGCGCGTACCATTGGCGGGGATTTACTTGTTGCCGCAAGTGAGCCAAGCCTTGGCGATGCAACTGAAATGTGTCACGCCAGGCGCCTTGCTCGTGTCCAGACAACAAGGTGGTTTGCGCCAAAGTTTTTTTCTCAATGGCCAATTGCGTATTAGCCGCTTAACGCCCTTTGATCCATTGGGTGATGTGCCGGTCACGGCCTACTATGCGGGCGAGATCGAAAAAAGCCGATTATTTTTGTACAACAGTCGACAGTTGCCGCGTGATGCGCGACTCACCGTGCAGGTGCTGGATTTTGACGGTAGTTTGACCGATTTGCCGGCGCAGTTAACCCAAGATGCAAGCTTAAGTTGCCAACGCATCCCATTTGATCAGATCTGCGCTACATTGGGCGTTGCCGCGAATGCGTTGCCGCGTGATAGCGAAGCGTTGCACCTTTATTTGTTGGGTAAATACACGCCATCCGTGAGTTTGGCTGCGCCGCAATTGACGGTGGATTTTACCGCGCATCGGTTGCGACTAGGGCTGTATGCAGCAAGTGCTGCGCTAACTGCAGCGGCATTGATGTGGAGTGGATATAACCTGTATCGCGGCTATGCCAACCAATCCGATATTACGCGTACCATGGCCGATACCGCACGTTATCGTGCGCAGTATGCAGAAGCGGCGCGATTGTTTCCCGCGGCGCCCGTGTCGGCGGACAAGTTGCGCCGCGCGGTGGAGGTTGCGGGGCAACTTAAAAAACTTGGCCGCACTCCCGAGGCCTTCCTGCGAATCGTGTCGCAGGGTTTAAACGTTTTTCCGCAAATTCAACTGAATCGGTTGGACTGGCGATATGGTGCCGTCGCCACCGCTGCGCCAGTGACTTCCTCCACGCAGATTGCGGGTTTGAATTGGCGGCAGCAAGGTGAAATTGAGGCCGAAATTCGCCCTTTTACCGGAGACTATCGTTCGGCGTTGGCACTCATTGAGCGTTTTGCTGCTGGGCTACGTGAGCAGACCGGCGTGGCGGAAGTGATGATTGCGAAACTGCCGGTTAATCTCGACTCAAGCAGCGTTTTAAGTGGCAGCACCCAAGATAATGTGGAAACAAAACCGGGGGCGGCGCAATTCAAACTGAATATCTTGCTGAAACCGGAATCATGAAATTAAATAACGTCCATTGGGAAATTTTGCGCGCACCCATATTGTTGTTGGTTGCCGTGAGTGCAATGGTCATTGCGATGGTGTATTACACTTATCAATGGAGCGCGGCATCTGGGGCGCAACTAGCGCGTGAACGGCTATTGTTGACGGCGATTCGACAAAAAAACGCTCAGGTAGATCAAGAAAAATTGGTGATTGAGCGCTATCGTGATGCGTATGAAAACCTATACCGTCAAGGCGCTATCGGCCCAGAACAGCGAGTGAATTGGTTGGATGCATTGCGCGCAGCCAATCAATCGGTACAAACCTTAGGGGTGGACTATCAATTGAGTCAGCAGGTGGCTTCTCCAATTAAGCTCGATACGGTGGGTTATAAATTGCAGCAGACAACGATGAAACTCCAGATCAAGCTATTGCATGAAGAAGACCTGTCAAATTTTCTGCGAGCGCTAGAGGCGCAGCATGCCGGTCTCTATTTATTGCAAACGTGCAGCCTTAGTCGTAACGCAAATTCGGGCTTCAGCGTGCGTTTTGAATCCAAGTTAAGCGCGGAATGTACGTTGGCCTGGTTGTCCTTGATCGATACGGCAGTAGTCACGGCGAGCCTGCAATGACAGCAAAGATAATCTTAGTAGGCTGTATGCTCACGCTAACCGCACAAGCGGAACCCTTAGGACGTTTGTTTCATACACCTGAGCAACGTGCCTTGTTAGATACGGCGCGACGAACGATGCCAATGAATGTCGGCGGCGCAGTTGAAACTCCAAGCGCGCCAGACTTAAGCTTAAAAGGAGTCGTCACACGCAGTGATGGCCAACGTAGTATTTGGGTGAACGGCCACTTGGAACACGGTGCGGTGAGACTCGGCGCGCAGGAGCGAAACCAAGTACGACTAGCATTGCCTAGCGGCGAAGTTAAATTGAAAGTTGGGCAAAGCATTGATCCGGCCACAGGGCAAGTCACAGAAAGCTATCGTCGTCCACCACCCGAGCCGTCGATTGTGAAACCTACGCCACCTAAAGCGCCAACTCCGCCCAGTATCAACAAAGCACCCTCGCCTAAGGCGCACGATGATGACGCCGAGATTGATAAATCCACTGCGCAGTAATCAACGCCAACGCGGCGCGGCACTACTGATTGCGCTGTTGATTTTAGTGTTGGGGCTGGTTACGTTGTTGACACTGCGCGGTGGGCAGAAGGCGCCGGAGTTGGAGGCCGATCACCAAACGGCGCTGGCCTTGGCCCAGGCGAAAGCGGCATTAGTTGGATTTGCGGCTGGTGTGGATTTATCTGGTTCGGCGCGACCTGGTGATCTGCCCTGTCCTGACCTCAACAATGATGGCTTGGCAGAGTTAAGTTGTGGCAACGCATCAGGGAGTACCGGGCAGGATAAGCGCCTTGGCCGGTTGCCATGGAAAACGCTAGGTCTGCCGGATCTGCGAGATGGGCATGGCGAACGGTTGTGGTACGCGGTCTCTAGTAACTTCAAAAATAACACACGCATTCCGATCCTCAATAGTGACACTCAGGGCACCATTACCGTACGGGATTCTAAAGGCAACGTAATTCTCGATGCTGCGGGTACAACCGGCGCAATTGCAGTGATCATTGCCCCAGGAGCGGCGCTTACACGAAAAGAAATGAATGGTAGTCTTTATGTGCAAAATCGCGCTTGCATTCCCTGTGATGCTCAAGAGAAATGCACTGCCACCCCAGCCATCGACACACCACGTTGCAACCCTATAAATTTTTTGGATATCGCCCTTGGTGAAGATAACAAAAGCTATATTGACGGTGATGCTGATGGCTTTGTGCAGGGATCAATCAAAGACGCCTCAGGCGCGCCTGTTTTGAATGATAAGCTGCTTGCAATTACTTACGATGATTTAATGCCTGTGGTTGAAAAGCGCGTTTCCAGGGAGGTGCTTTTTTGCCTTACTAACTATGCTGCAGATATCAGTAATTCCGGGCGTTACCCTTGGGCAGCACCGCTTAGTTCGACGGCACCACCGAGTTTCGCCGATATGGCGAACACGCGCTTTGGGAGAATACCGGATACACCATTTACCAGCACTGTAACTTCAAGCGGAACTACGCAACCAATGAATGACAATTGGAGTAACTGCAACATCGTGTCAGGTTCAGGCTGGTGGCTTAACTGGAAAGAAATGGTTTTTTACGCTCTGGGAAGTGCTTACCAGCCCATAGATTTGAGCGTTTCTCCTGTTTATGGGTGTAGTGTGTTTGGCGCCTGTCTCGTGGTAAACCCACCGAGCCCTATAGCCAGCAAACAGGTTGTGGTATTCGTGGCAGGACGAAGGCTGAAAGGCGTCGCAGGAGGGCAGCCTCGTACTTCCAATATAGATAAAGGCGAGATTGCTAATTATTTGGAAAAACAAAATGCCAGTACGGCGGATGGTATTTTTGAACGAGGTTTGATTGGAAGCACATTTAACGACGTCACATCATTCGCGCCATAAGTGCACCTAAGGTTAGACGCTTACCGACGGTAACCGCCGCAGGCGCCAGTTGAATTTTGAGCCCCCGTATTTTTTGCTATAGGCGCGCGAAGTTTACAAACGCACATCAGAAACTTAACGTAATAATACCGGCTGAATATTCGTTAATTGCTTTAATTGAATCGCTACATCGCTGGCTTCGTTACTTGATTTAAACGGCCCAGCTCGCAGCCGATATAAACCTTCCGCCACGTGAATACGTACGCTCTCGCCGAGCGTACCGAGCTCTGCTTTTAGCTTAGCCAGCATTTGTTCAGCGTTCGCTTGCACGCTAAAAGCACCCAGTTGTAGCCAATAGCCTTCGCTATTCGATGCGGGAGATGAAGGCAAGGGTTCCGGTTTTTCTATGGCTGCAGCGACGACGGTTGTGGGTGCAGTTGGTGCCGGTGTCCATTGCGCCGGATCGATGCTTGTCACATCGACCAAGCCGCTTCCATTTTGCACCAGCCCCAACTTATACGCGGCGGTATAAGACAGGTCGATCACGCGGTCGGCATGAAACGGGCCGCGGTCGTTGATGCGTACGATCACCGATTTGCCATTCTTCACATTGGTTACACGCACATAGCTGGGAATGGGCAGTGTGGGGTGGGCGGCGGTCATGCCGTACATGTCATAGGTTTCGCCGCTGGAAGTGCGCTGGCCGTGAAATTTTTTACCGTACCAAGAGGCGATGCCGCGCGCTTGATAAGTTTTTCCGCTGGTATCCGGTGTGTAGGTTTGGCCCAACACGGCGTAAGGTCTGTTGGCGAATTTGTGCAGTGGTTCCGCTTTAGGTTCTGCATCGGGGATCGCTTCTATATTGGGCGGCGGATTCGCGCCGGGGCCGTCGTCTTGATAATATCCGCCGCCAGCACTTGATGGCGTACTGACAGGCGCTTTCTCGATTTTTGCTGGTGGTTCAATTCGTGCACTTTGCTTGGGTGCACTGGCACAACCCACTAAACCCAATAGGGTAATGGCACCCAATATCAAAATCCGTACCCTGAATATGATCATTGCTTCACCAATCTACGATGTGTCGCCACGCCCATCAGGATACCGAAGCCCAGCAACATCGTCACCAGCGAGGTGCCGCCGAAACTTATCAAGGGCAGGGGTACGCCAACCACCGGCAAGATGCCCGACACCATGCCCATATTCACGAACGCATAAGTCGCGAAGGTTAGCGTGATACTGCCGGCAATCAGGCGCGTAAACATGGTGGTGGCGTGGCTCGTGATATAAATGCCACGCGCAATGATCAAGAGATACAAGGTCAATAAAATTAAGATTCCAAAGAGCCCAAACTCTTCACCCAAGACCGCAAAAATAAAGTCGGTATGTCGCTCGGGCAAGAAATCCAAATGCGCTTGTGTGCCATTGAGCCAGCCTTTGCCGAAAATGCCGCCGGAGCCGAGCGCGATGGTTGATTGAATCGTGTGGTAGCCGGTGCCCAAGGGGTCTTGCGTCGGATCCAGTAGCGTCATCACGCGCTGCTGCTGATAATCGTGCATTAAGGACCATGCCACCGGCGCGAATGCAGCCGCTGAGATGGCCAGCCCGACGATCACTTTCCAGCCAATGCCGGCCAGGAATAAAACATAAAAACCAGAGGCGGCGATCAACAGTGCGGTGCCCAGATCCGGTTGCTTGGCGATGAGCATGACGGGCAACAAGAGTAAGATCGCGGCCACGGCAAAATCGGAAAGACGCATGGAGCGTTCCCGCTTTTCAAAATACCAGGCCAACATCAACGGCACTGCGATTTTCATCAATTCGGAAGGCTGGATGCGCGATACGCCGATATGCAGCCAGCGTCGTGCGCCGTGGCTGACTTCACCGAATAGCGCAACGCCCAGCAACAGTAATAACCCAATCACATAGCTAGGCCAGGCGATGCGCATTAAATGTTGCGGCGGAAGATTGGCGAGCGCCCACATCACCGCTAACGCCACCAACATGCTGACACCTTGACTGATCACACGATCGAAGCTTTGTCCGGATGCGCTATACAGAATCACCAAACCGAAACTTAAGGTCGCGAGCAAAGCCGCTAACAAAAAGTTGTCGATATGGCGGATAAAAAGCAACCACAGTCGCCTAATCATGTTCGTTATCATCCACGGTTACGGTGCCGTCCTTAGGCGCGGGTAATTTTCCGAGCAGGTAATAGTCAAACATGGCACGAGCAATCGGCGCAGCAGTGGTGCCGCCATGACCGCCGTTCTCGACCAGAATAGCGAGGGCGATTTTTGGATCTTCTGCCGGCGCATAAGCGACAAACAAAGCATGGTCGCGATTGCGTTCAGCGATGCGGCTTTCTACATATTTTTCGCCTTGCTTGATGGCAACAACTTGTGCGGTTCCGGTTTTACCCGCAATGGAATAGGGCGCACCGGCAGCGGCGCGTCCTGCAGTGCCGCCGGGTTGCGTGACGTCTATCATGGCATTGCGCACTAATTCCAAATTGAGTGATTTGATCGCCAGGGTAGAGGCGATTTGCGGCGCGAAAGGTGTGATGACTTCGCTCTTGGCATTTTGGATTTGGCGCACGAATTGCGGTTGCATTTTTGTGCCTTGATTGGCGAGGGTCGCCGTGGCGACGGCTAATTGTAGCGGGGTGGCCAAATTGTAGCCCTGACCAATACCAACACTGACCGTATCTCCGGCAAACCATTTTTGTTTAAAGCGTTTCATTTTCCATGCTTGCGAGGGCAGTAAACCGCTGCGCTCACCTTCAATGTCGATGCCCGTTTTTTTACCGAAGCCAAACTTGCTGAGGAAATTGAAAATATTGTCGACCCCTAATTCCACGGCAAGACCGTAGTAATAAGTGTCGCACGAGATGACGATGGATTTGTGCATGTCGACAAAACCGTGGCCACCGGCTTTCCAATCGCGGTAGTGATGGCTGGACCCGGGCAACGTATAAAAGCCGGGGTCGTTGATACCAAAGCTCGGGCTGCGTTTATTAAATTCCAGACCAGCCAGCGCCATGAAAGGTTTGATGGTTGAGCCCGGCGGATATTCCCCGTGCATCGGGCGATTGAGCAACGGCTTGTCAGGCGAATTTTTTAATAACTCCCAGTTTTGGGTGTCGATGCCATCAACGAATAAGTTGGTATCGAATCCGGGCTTGGAAAGATATGCCAGAACACCGCCGGTTTTGGGTTCGATGGCAACCAAGGCGCCGCGAAAGTTTCCGAAAGCCTGTTCTGCAACTTGTTGCAATTTTAAATCCAGGTGTAGCGTTAGATTGTTACCGGAGGTCGGTGGGGTGCGGGATAGCGTGCGCACTGCGCGTCCGCCCGCGTCCGTTTCAACTTCTTCAAAACCGGTCGTGCCATGCAATTCCTTTTCGTAACTTTGTTCTAGTCCGGCGCGGCCGATGTAATTGGTGCCGCGATAGTTGGCGAGATTATCGTCTTCGTCTAGACGATCCAGGTCGTTATCGTTAATCCGACCGATATAGCCAACGGCATGCGAAGTGATTTCGCCTTGTGGGTAATGTCTAAATAATCGTGCCTTGATATCGACCCCGGAAAAACGATAACGATTCGCGGCGAAGCGCGCTATTTCCACATCGTTTAAACGTGTGCGGATGGGCAGGCTTTCAAAGTTGCGGCTTTCTTCTAGAAGCTTTTTGAAGCGCTTGCGGTCTTTTGCGGTGATCTCAACTAAGGTGGCGAGTTCATTTATCGTTTGTTCCAGCTTTTTAATTTTGCTGGGTGTAATTTCAAGGGTGAAGGCGGTGTAATTGTGCGCCAGCGGCACGCCATTGCGATCCAAAATCAACCCACGATTGGGAACAATCGGCACTATCGAGATGCGGTTTTGTTCGGCCAGTGTTTGATAGTGGTTGTGTTGAAAAATTTGCAGGTAGGCGAAACGCGCAACCAAGATGAAAAATAAAAAGAGTGCGATGCTGCCGGCCACGGTGAGCCGAAGGCGAAAATAATAAAGGTCGCGTTGATGGTTGCGAAGTTCGGGGCGGCGTGTCACTTATTCACGAGATTCGTAAACGTATCGTCGATACGACGATTGCGATGTTGCGATAAATGCAACAGCATCGAGAGGCTGGGCCAAAGCAGTGCACCGAATAAGCTGCTGGCAAAATAAAGTGGCCCGGGAAATGCGGCGCCGAAGGCTAGTCGCGTTACCAGCATGATCACCAAAGAAATGAGCAGTAAACCGAACACATACAGCGCTTGCTGCCAAAAGCTGAACATTTGAATGCGCGGCCGCAAAATTTGCGCCATAAAGATCATCAGGGTGTAGGCCAGCGCGTGTTGGCCAAATAACACGCCATCCGCGATATCCATGAGTAGGCCCAGAAACCAGCCGGCGCCCAAGCCGATTTCTCGCGGTTGATGGATCACCCAATACAGCAGTAGCAAAGCAATGCAGTCCGGCCACAGTAGCTTGGTCAGGCCGCTCCATGGCAGTAAATTGAGCAGTAGACCTAGGATGAGCGTGAGCAGCACAAAACGTCCGGAGGCCGGACGGGTGAGCGTGGGTTTAGCGCTTGCCATGGGATTCCTTGACGGGGCTTTCGGGCGGTGGGGGTAGCGGCGGAGGGGCGCTGGCGAGCGCGCTTAAAATCAAAATTTGCCGTTGGCGATCTGGGCCGGCAGAAGGGGTGCATGAAATTTTTGCAAATAAATAGGCGGCATTGCGTTCTACTTTGCTGATCACGGCCACCGGTAAGCCAGGTGGATAAAGGCCGTCGATGCCGGACGTCACCAATTGATCGCCCGGTTGTAAATCGGCGCTGAAAGACATGTAGGGCATATCTAAGACCCCGGGTTCGCCACTGCCGAACACGACCGCGCGTAGGCCATTGCGTACATTTTGCACCGGTACGGCTTGGTCTTTATCGGTGATCAAGGTCACTTCGCTGACGGCGGGGCTTACCCGTGTGACTTGACCGATCACGCCGATATTATCGGCCACCACTTGGCCAGGTTGCACGCCGTGTAAGCTGCCACGATCGACGATAATTTTGCGCGCAAAAGGATCGCGTCCGGAATAGAGAATTTCCGCCAAGGTGGTGTGTTGAGCGTAACGCGGGATGGCTCCTAGCAAGTGCCGCAGCTGCACATTTTCCGCTTGCAGGTCTTGGAATTGCAGCATTTTTCCAGTGAGTATGAGCTGCTGTTCTTTGAGATCGGCGTTTTCGCTTTTGAGGCGGCCTTGCGCGACAAAGAAATCGCCGACTTTGGCGGACAGACGCACCGGCGCATTCATGGCATGTTGTAGGGGATTGATGACGATGGCGAACGCATTGCGCAGGGTGTTCAAGTAATGGAAGTGCCCATCCGCCACCATCAAAAATAACGCCAGCCCAGAAAAAATTGCCAGCCGCGCCGTCGGTGCGAGGCCGCGTTTAAAAAACGGAGGGGGTGCGTTGTCTATCAACCTATTAGGTCACCTATCGAGGCACTAAGTGCTAACCGCCACGGTTGTCGGCGGGTATATTTAGTCGTTGGTAAAAACGGTGGAGAGATGTTCCATTTCTTCCAATGCCCGGCCCGAGCCGCGCACCACGCAGGTCAGCGGTTCATCGGCCACGATCACCGGCAAGCCGGTTTCTTCCATTAGCAGTCGGTCGATGTCACGCAGCAGCGCGCCGCCGCCGGTCAACACCATGCCTTTGTCGGCAATATCCGCGCCGAGTTCGGGCGGGGTTTGTTCCAGCGCCGATTTCACTGCGGAGACGATGCTGTTTAGCGGGTCGGTCAGAGCTTCCAAAATTTCGTTGCTGGAGATGGTGAAACTGCGTGGAATGCCTTCGGCCAAGTTGCGACCTTTGACTTCCATTTCCCGCACTTCCGAACCCGGGAAGGCCGAGCCAATATTCTTTTTGATATTTTCTGCGGTGGACTCACCGATCAACATGCCGTAATTGCGACGGATGTAGTTGATGATGGCCTCGTCGAACTTGTCGCCGCCGACGCGCACGGAAGCTGCATAAACAATGCCGCCCAGCGAGATCACGCCGACTTCGGTAGTGCCGCCGCCGATATCCACCACCATGGAGCCGGTGGCTTCTGCAACTGGCAGGTCAGCACCGATCGCGGCTGCCATCGGCTCTTCAATCAGGTACACATGGCGCGCACCGGCGCCGATGGCGGATTCGCGAATGGCGCGGCGTTCGACTTGGGTCGAGCCGCAAGGCACGCAGATGATGATGCGCGGGCTAGGGCCAAACATGTGCGAACCGTGGATTTTCTTGATGAAATACTTGAGCATTTGCTCGGTAATGGTGAAGTCGGCGATCACGCCGTCCTTCATTGGGCGAATGGCGGTAATCGAGCCGGGGGTGCGTCCGAGCATCTGTTTAGCCTCGATGCCGACTGCTTGAATGGTTTTTTTGCCGCTGGGACCGCCTTCCTGGCGGATGGCTACGACGGAGGGCTCGTCCAAGACGATGCCTTTGCCGCGTACGTAGATCAGGGTGTTGGCAGTGCCGAGGTCAATTGCTAGATCAGTGGAGAAGTAGCCGCGCAGAGATTCGAACATGGTTGGTACCGTTGTGTAGAGGTGCGTTAAATAAGGGGTTTATGATACCCTATTACGCTTATTTAGTTAACGCGTTCAGGTGAATTACATGTCATTGACCGAAGCCGATGTGAAGCGCATGGCGCATCTCGCCCGGATTGAAATAGCGCAACAAGAAGTCGCGCCCACATTGTCGCAGTTATCCAACATCATGGGTTTGGTGGAGCAAATGCAGGCAGTCGATACCGAAGGTGTCGCGCCGATGGCGCATGCGCAAGACCTTTCTTTGCGGTTGCGTGAGGATCGCGTCACCGAAACCGACCAACACGAGTTGTTTCAATCCGTTGCTCCCGAGGTGGAAGCCGGCTTGTATCTCGTCCCTAAAGTTATCGAATAAATCGAGGAGTTAGGCGCACGTTGAGCGACGTTAACGGATTTTCCGTGCGTTTCGCGACTTGCGCCTCATCAATGAATGATCAATAGCACGCTTAAAGAACTGTCAGCTGCGCTGGCTGCGAAGAAAATTTCCAGCCGTGAGCTGACGCAAACTTTCCTCGACCGCATCGCGCAACTGAACCCGACGCTCAACGCCTATATCACGGTAGACCCAGAGAAATCCCTGGCGCAGGCGGATGCCGCGGATCAGCGCATCGCGCAAGGCGCAGCCGGGCCGCTGACCGGCATCCCCATCGCGCAAAAAGATATTTTTTGCGCCAAGGGCTGGCGTACCACTTGCGCCTCGAAAATGCTCGCCAATTTCACCGCACCTTACGATGCGCAGGTGATCGAGCATTTCAATGCGGCCGGTGCGGTGAATCTCGGCAAAACCAATATGGACGAATTTGCCATGGGTTCGTCGAACGAGACCTCGCATTTCGGTGCGGTGAAAAATCCTTGGGATGCGCTGGCCGTGCCCGGCGGCAGTTCCGGTGGCTCGGCGGCAGCAGTCGCGGCACGTTTATGCGCGGCGGCAACCGGCACCGATACCGGCGGCTCGATTCGTCAACCGGCGGCACTGACCGGCATTACTGGCATCAAACCGACCTACGGCGTGGTATCGCGCTTTGGCATGATCGCTTTTGCTTCCAGCTTGGATCAAGGTGGGCCGATGGCCAAGAGTGCCGAAGATTGCGCGTTGCTGTTGAACACCATGGCGGGTTTCGATACCCGTGATTCCACCAGCTTGGATCGTCCCGTTGAAGACTATTCACGCGATCTGGCGCAGCCGTTAAAAGGTTTGAAAATAGGTTTGCCGAAAGAATATTTCGCTGAAGGCCTCGCACCGGATGTGGCGAAGGCGGTCGAAGCGGCGATTGCTGAATACAAAAAACTCGGCGCGCAAACGGTTGAGATTTCGCTGCCGAATACGCAGTTGTCGATCCCAGTGTATTACGTGCTAGCCCCGGCAGAAGCTTCCAGCAACCTGTCGCGCTATGACGGCGTGCGCTATGGTTATCGTGCTCCTGAATACACTGATCTTAGCGATATGTATAAAAAGACCCGCGCCCAAGGTTTCGGTGCCGAGGTAAAGCGCCGCATCTTGATCGGCACCTATGTGTTGTCAGCGGGTTACTACGACGCCTATTACTTGAAAGCGCAAAAACTGCGGCGTTTGATCGCGCAGGATTTCACCGAAGCCTTCAAGCAATGCGACGTGATCATGGGCCCGACTTCACCGACCACGGCGTTTAATTTGGGCGAGAAAAGCGACGACCCGGTATCAATGTATTTGTCCGATATTTACACCATCGCGGTTAATTTGGCGGGCTTGCCCGGCATGTCAGTCCCGGTGGGTTTCGGCGCCAATGGCCGTCCGGTGGGTTTGCAAATCGTCGGTAATTATTTCGCCGAAGCAAAAATGTTGAATGTCGCGCATCAGTATCAACTCGCGACAGATTGGCATGCGCGCATGCCGGGAGGGGTGTAATCATGGAATGGGAAACAGTGATCGGCCTGGAAATCCATGCCCAGTTATCTACAACATCAAAAATTTTTAGCGGTGCCGCAACGGCCTATGGCGCAGCGCCTAACACACAAGCTTGCGTGGTGGATCTGGCCATGCCGGGTGTGCTGCCGGTGATGAATAAAGGTGCGGTTGAGCGCGCAGTGAAATTTGGCTTGGCCATCGGTGCGCGCGTCAATCCGGAATCAGTATTTGCGCGTAAAAACTATTTTTACCCTGATCTGCCCAAGGGCTATCAGATCAGCCAATTCGAACTACCGATCGTGGAAAAAGGCGAAATCACCATCCAAGTCGGCGACAAGGAAAAAGTGGTGGGCATTACCCGCGCGCACTTGGAAGAAGATGCAGGGAAATCGCTGCACGAAGATTTTCATGGCAAGACCGGCGTCGATTTGAATCGCGCCAGCACGCCCTTGCTGGAGATCGTATCCGAGCCGGATATGCGAGGCTCTGATGAGGCGGTGGCTTACGCCAAGACCATCCATTCCTTGGTGCAATACCTGGAAATCTGCGACGGCAATATGCAGGAAGGCTCGTTCCGTTGCGACGCCAATGTCTCGGTGCGGCATAAGGGTGCGGAGAAATTTGGCACACGCTGCGAAATCAAAAATCTCAACTCGTTCCGCTTTTTAGAGCGTGCCATCGAGTACGAAGTCGTCCGTCAGATTGATATCCTGGAATCTGGTGGCAGCATTACCCAAGAAACCCGGCTGTACGATTCGGACAAGGATGAAACGCGCGCCATGCGTTCTAAGGAAGAGGCGTTCGACTATCGCTACTTCCC
>JAHECG010000070.1:0-1367 GCA_024641855.1 Betaproteobacteria bacterium
TGGGCGAGGCATACCATTTTTTGTTTTCCTTTGCGTACCTTCGCGTCCTTTGCGTTTCAAGATTTTTCACAGTGTTAGCCGGCCAAGTGCTCCAGCAACTTCTGATGGATGCCGCCAAAGCCGCCATTGCTCATCACCAATATATGGTCGCCCGGTTTGGCGTCGCGCGTGATGGCGCGAATCAACTTATCTAAATCCAAATAGGTCTCAGCCTTATCGCCCATGGGTGCCAGCGTTGCGGCGGCATCCCAGCCGAGGTTTGCGCCATAGCAAAATACTTGGTCGGCATCGCGCAGGCTGGCGGGCAATTCATCTTTTAGCGTGCCGAGTTTCATCGTATTGGAACGCGGCTCCAGTACGGCCAGAATGCGTGCACCGCCGACCCGGGCGCGCAAGCCAGCAACGGTTGTCGCAATGGCTGTGGGATGATGTGCGAAGTCGTCATACACCGTAATGCGATTCACGATGCCGCGCACTTCCATGCGCCGTTTTACATTCTTGAATTGGCCGAGCGCTTCAATGCCCAAAGCCGCCGGTACGCCGGCATGCCGCGCTGCAGCAATGGCGGCGAGCGCGTTGTGACGATTATGTTGGCCCATTAAGTCCCAGGTCACACGGCCCTGCAATTCACCTTTGAGATACACATCGAAATGGCCCTCGCCATTCGGGATACCGGCTTGCCAGCCGTCGAGATGATCTACCCATTCAACCGGCGTCCAGCAGCCGCGCGACAGCGTGCTGGCGACACTGTCTTCAGTGCCGTTGGCGAGCACCAGACCATTGCCGGGTACAGTGCGTACCACATGATGAAACTGGGTTTCGATGGCGTTGAGATCGGGGAATATATCCGCATGATCAAATTCGATGTTATTGATTACTAGCGTGCGTGGTCGGTAATGCACGAACTTCGAGCGTTTGTCGAAAAACGCCGTATCGTATTCGTCGGCTTCGACGACGAAGAATGGCGTATCGGTGAGCCGTGCGGAAAGTCCAAAGTTTTCCGGCACGCCGCCAATGAGGAAACCTGGATTGAGATGACCATATTCCAGAATCCACGCCAGCATGGAAGAGGTTGTGGTCTTGCCGTGGGTGCCGGCGACCGCCAACGTCCACTTGTCGTGCAGAATATTTTCCAGCAACCATTGTGGGCCGGAGATATAGGGCAGGCCGCGATTGAGGATTTCTTCCATCAGTGGATTGCCGCGCGCAACCACATTGCCGATCACATAGAGATCGGGGTTGAGTGAAATCTGACTGGGGTCGAAGCCTTCGGTCAAACGAATACCTTGCGCTTCGAGTTGCGTGCTCATCGGCGGGTAAACGTTGGTATCACAGCCGGTGACTTTGTGTCCCGCCTGTTGCGCCAA
>JAHECG010000070.1:1467-15418 GCA_024641855.1 Betaproteobacteria bacterium
GTTGGCATCGATGGCGCGACGTTGACGCAAGCAGGTATTGCCGTGCGCGAAGTGCCGGGCGGTTGTATTTGCTGTAGCGCGCAGTTGCCACTGCGTGTGACCTTGACGCGCTTGCTGCGCGAAGTGAAACCGGAGCGCGTGCTGATCGAGCCGACGGGTTTGGGCCATCCGGCGGGCGTGATCGATGTGTTGCGCAGCGAAGGTTTGGCCAGTGCGGTGGAATTGCGCAATGTGATTTGCTTGGTTGATCCGCGGCAGTTGGGCGACGAAAAGTATCGCATGTTGGAAACCTACCAAGATCAACTCGCGCTGGCGGATGTGCTAGTGGCGAATAAGTGCGATTTGGCAAGCGCGGAGCAATTAAAAACGTTTGAAGATTTTGCTGCGAATTTCTACCCGAAGAAACGACTGGTTGCGCAAGTCACGCAAGGACATCTGAACCCCGCTTGGTTGGAGTTGCCGTCAGCGGATTTACATTCAACAGCCATTGCGCACGATAGCCGTGAATTTGTGACGCGTGGCTGGGTATTCCCGGCGGAACACGTGTTTGATTTGGCGCGCCTCAAGGCTTTGTTTGAGACTTGGGCGGTGGATGTGAATATCGTTCGCGCCAAGGGTCTCTTTCGTATCGGTCGCGATTGGCGCCTAGTCAATTTGGTAAATGGTCAATTCACTTTGGAATCGATCACCTATCGTCGCGATAGCCGCGTGGAGTTAATCGTACGCGCACAGTCGGTACCCGATTGGGCGTCCATTGAAGCGGCCTTGAATTCAATCGTGCTGGCAACGAGCAGCCGCTCACTTTGAACTTTATCGACGATTTTTAGCCTGATGATGGTGTGGTGTTCGGCCGTTGGGTAGCGATACAAATCGATACAAACCACTCATAGTTTAGAAACAACATCCGGGTTTAATGGCACTGTGCGCATTGCACTAGAAAATTAGGAGATTGCATCATGACTAAGCTACGTAAATTTATCATTGTTGGTCTGGCTAGTGCCGGTTTGGGTCTGGGTGCGGCCGCCGCAAGCGCTAATATGGATCATTGCCGCCACGGTGGTTTCGATAAAGAAAAATTCACGCAACACCTGCAAAAACGTCAGGCGCAACTGCATGACCAACTCAAATTGAACGCGGATCAGGAAACGGCTTGGAAGAGTTTCACGGATAAGGTGACACCTACACCCGGTGAGCGGCCGAACCCTGAAGAATTCGCTGCGCTGAAAGCACCGGAGCGCATGGAAAGAATGGCATCGATGATGAAGCAGCGTGAGGCGCGTATGACTGAACGGGTCGCCGCAGTGAAAGAATTTTATGCCGTACTGACACCTGCGCAGCAAAAAGTGTTCGACGATAATTTCATGGCGCACCGTACGGGTTCGCATGGAACGAAGCATCAAGAAAAGCAGGCCCAATAAGGGATAAAGCAGTGTGCGCGCGTCCAATTAGGATGCGCGCAAGTGCATTTTCTAAAACGTAGAAACATGTATTTTCTGCGTTGTGTGCGTTGAGTGATATGCGCCGTGGCATTTGGGTAATGAAAAAAGGAGAGCGCGTATGAAGCTGAATTGTCGATGGGGTGCGACAGCCATACTGGCAATACTGCTAAGCCTCAATATGGCTTCCGCATTGGCGGATCGGCATGATGACCGACGTCGAGATGGTGGCCATGACCGTGGTCACGATTCGCATCGTCAGTACGATACCCGTTATAGCCACAACCGTTACTACCCTTCGATCGGCGTGGTGTTTGACATCCTGCCTTCTGGGTACTACGAAGTTCCATACGGGCGCGATCGTTTCTATTTTCAAGGTGGCGTCTGGTATCGCTCGCATGGTGCGCGTTTCGTGGTTGTAACGCCACCGATTGGGTTGGGAATTACCGTGTTGCCACCATATTACTCAACCGTGTGGGTGGGTGGCGCGCCTTACTACTATGCGGACGGTGTGTATTACGTTTATCGTCCAGCACAGCGGACTTATGTCGTGGTCGAGCCGCCGCGCGAAACCGAAGTGCTGGCCTTGCCCATAGAGACCGGCCAACAGTTTGTCTATCCGAAAAATGGACAGGACGAACAGCAGCAGGCAAAAGATAAATACGAGTGTCATCGTTGGGCTGTGACGCAAACGGCTTACGACCCGACTCAGCCGAGCGATAATCCACCGCCGCAAGACGTGACGAGAAAGCGCGATGATTACGATCGTGCGACTAAGGCTTGCCTGGAAGGGCGCGGATATAGCGTGCGCTAAAATTTGGTAATATTGCAAGCGACCAGTGGCTCCAGCCGTTCCTGAAACAAGGGGCGACTGGAGTCCTGTTTTTTTAGGGAACATTCAAAACATCTAGCAGATTAATCTTTGGAGGCAAGTCATGAATAAGAAATCGTTTGCGCTTGGTCTAATGTTGTTATCGAGTTCCGCTGCCTTTGCGGCCGGGCCACATTGGGAATATTCCGGCGAAGCTGGGCCGGAAAATTGGGCGAAGTTAAGCCCGGAGTACGGTGCTTGTGCCGGTAAAAATCAATCGCCGATTAATCTCGGTGGTCTGATTGATGCTAAGTTAAAGCCGATCGCGTTTAGCTACAAAGCGGGTACCACGGATATTCTGAATAACGGCCACACGGTGCAAGTAAATGCGGCTGCGGGTAGCAGCATTACCGTGGATGGCATTCAATTCGATCTAAAGCAATTTCACTTTCATGCGCCAAGCGAGAATTTGATCAAAGGAAAATCTTTTCCGCTGGAAGCGCACTTAGTGCACGCAGATAAAGATGGCAACTTGGCAGTGGTTGCGGTGATGTTCCGCGAAGGCAAAGCCAACAAAGCACTGGAAAAAGCTTGGGCACAAATGCCGAGTAAAGAAGGCGATAAGATTGCTTTGACCGCAAAACTCTCGTCACAAGAGATCCTGCCGAAAAATCGTGATTACTATCGTTTTAACGGTTCCTTGACCACGCCGCCTTGCTCCGAAGGCGTGCGCTGGTTGGTGATGAAGGCTTCAGTTTCAGCATCCAAAGAGCAAATTGAAGCGTTTACGCATGTCATGCACCATCCGAACAATCGCCCGGTGCAAGCGGTTAATGCACGTCCAGTATTAGAGTAACTTGCATGTTAAGGAGGCTGGTTTGCAATGTGTTCGCGAAGAAAGTGTGGCGCATTGTTAATCAGGCCCGTTCGATAGTTTGACGGAAGTGCATTTAGGTAAATGCATACGAAAGGTAACTATTTCCGGTACGGTGCAATGAGCGTTTTTGTGCTTTGGAAATAATTTTCTGTGGCGGGTGTAAATCCTGTGTAAGACGGGTCGAGCGCAGTGAGTATGGCGTGGGTGGTTTTTTCATGAACATTGAGCTTGAGTAAAGCATTACGTAGTACGGGTATTTTCTCGGCGGGAATTTGGCGGTTGATCGCAATGACAAAGGTTGGTAGCGGCGGTGATAGATGGATGATGCGCAAGCCCTTCGATGCAAACTTATGGGCAATACTTTCTTTCATAATACCAGCGTCAAAATCACCATTGAGGACAGCTTTCGCCACGTTGTCCAAGTACTTGAGATAAGCGTAATGTGACAATTGTGCCAACGGTAATCCGCCAGATTCCAGCGTGGCACGTTGCAGTAAAGATTTTTCATCGCCGAAAGCAAAAGAGCGGCCGACCAAATCTTTCAATTGCTTTACTGGGCTGCTTTTGCGGACAACGATAGCCAGCCGAAAAGTCGGTTGGCCGTCGGTTAAGGGCAACGCAATCGCTATCGCGCCGAAGCGTTCGCGCGTTTCCAGAAACGCAACCGGAGTCAGGTAGGTAATTTGCGTTACGCCACTGCCAAAATCTTCGATGGACGCGCGCATGTTCGGCGCGGGGCGAAGCTGAATCGGCATTTCGAGCTGGGTGGATAAATAATTGGTCAAAGGGGCTAGATGTCGCGCCATGGCACTAGGAATGTCGGTAGCGACGGTACCCAAGACGAGCGGTTGGGCGATGGGTTCAGCTTTTAAAGCAGGAACCATCCAGCTGGCGAGAAGGAAAATCAATATTCGTAAGATCAACGCAGTGCTGCGCGAGTGGTTGGGCATAAGATAAAATGAAAAATGAAACAGGTTAGGCTGTAATATCTTACACGGCTCCGGTGTAGGTTGCGATGCGGAGTCGGGAAACTTTCTGCGGGTTCCGTTGGTCATTAGTACGTATGTACCGATGACGGTCTGCGTATAAGCTTAAAAGTTAACAGGAGAAATCATGAATTTTCTGCGGAAAGTATTGCTTGTCAGTTTATTGAGTTTGCCGTTGGCGGCTTGTTCTCAGCCTGCCACGAATGCCCCGGCGCAAACCCCATCTAAAACGGAAGCCGCTGTGCCAACAGTACGGTTGAATGGTGCGCTGCCCGATTTCACCGGTCTGGTCGAAAAGGAAGGCCCGGCCGTAGTGAATATCAGTACCACACAAAAAATACGTGAGCGCGGTGCGCCGTTCCCGCAATTTCGCGACCTACCGGAGGAGGATCCTTTTTACGAGTTTTTCAAGCGCTTTATGCCGCAACAGCCGCATGGCGGGCGCGGCGCACCGCGTGAATATGAAACGCATTCTTTAGGATCTGGTTTCATTATTAGCCCCGATGGTTATATTTTGACCAATGCGCATGTTGTCGATAATGCCGATGAGGTGGTCGTGAAGATTACCGATAAGCGCGAATTTAAAGCCAAGGTGATTGGCGCTGATCGTCGTACTGATGTCGCGCTGCTCAAAATCGATGCCAAGAGTCTGCCGGTGGCGAACTTGGGCGACCCAAACAAAATGAAAGTTGGCGAGTGGGTTGTAGCGATCGGTTCGCCCTATGGTTTTGAGAATTCCGTCACAGCCGGCATCGTGAGCGCTAAAGGCCGTGCGCTGCCCGGTGATAACTTCGTGTCTTTCATTCAGACCGATGTTGCAGTGAATCCTGGAAATTCAGGCGGCCCTCTGTTTAATTTGCGTGGCGAAGTGGTTGGCGTGAATTCGCAAATCTACAGCCGCACTGGCGGATACATGGGTTTGTCGTTCGCAATTCCAATCGATGTGGCGATGGATATCGTGAGCCAGCTCAAAGGCAATGGGAAAGTTAGCCGTGGTCGTATGGGAATCCAAATTCAAGAAGTTACGCCGGAGCTAGCTGCTTCCTTTGGCCTAAAAGATGCCAAAGGCGCACTCGTTGCGGCGATCGAAAAAGGCAGTCCGGCAGAGAAGGCCGGGATGCAACCGGGAGATGTGATCTTGAAGTTTGAAGGCAAGGTGGTGCCGAGCTCCAGTGACCTGCCACGGATGGTTGGTGCGACTAAGCCGGGTAGTAAAACCAAGCTGGAGGTCTGGCGCAATGGGTCTTCAAAGGATTTGAGTATCACGTTGGCTGAATGGGATGAGCCAAAAGTCGCGGCAGTGGCGTCGGCGCCGAAAGCTGAAAAAGCCAATCGGCTCGGCCTGACTTTGGCTGAGATTAACGCTGAAGATAAGCGTAAATTAAATTTGGAAAATGGGTTGTTGGTTGAAAATGTGAGTGGCGCCGCCGAAAAAGCCGGTTTACGTCGCGGGGATATCGTATTGTCACTGGGCGGTGAAAAAATTGTGAGCCTCGCACAGTTCGCTAAGCTTTTGGACCAGTTTAAAAATGGCAAAACTATTGCGCTACTCATACGGCGTGGCGAGCAGATATTGTTCGTGCCGGTCGATTGGGGAAAAGACGGAAAATAATCGGAATGCCGGGGCGCCCTTGAGCGGCTTACCAGGGTCACGCGCTTGAAACGTGCCTTCATCCCGCTATTGATCCTTGGTGCGCTGGCTGTCGTCAGCGCTTGGCTTGCTTTGTCATTTGGCAGCGTTAATACGCCGTGGCAAACGGTGTGGCAGGTGATCAGCGGAAATGAACGCGGGTTGCCTTTCGACCTCGTGTTGCAGTTGCGCTTGCCGCGCGCTATCAATGCGTTTACGACGGGCGCGCTATTGGCTTTGGCCGGTGCGCTTATGCAAGTGTTGTTGCGTAACCCGCTGGCAGATCCATATGTGTTGGGTATTTCCGGCGGTGCCGCAGTGGCTGCGTTATGCGCGCTCTTGCTTGGTATCGGTGGCCTGTGGTTGAACGCCGCTGCTTTTGCCGGGGCTTTAATTTCCATGTTGATCGTGTTTGGCTTAGCGCGCGGGGCGGGCGCATGGTCCGCCTCACGCTTGCTGCTTACCGGCGTGATCGTGGCGTCTGGCTGGGGCGCGGTAATCGGTTTTCTGCTTACGGTTTCACCCGATGCACAATTGCGCGGCATGTTGTTTTGGTTGATGGGGGATCTCGGCAGTGCCACGCAATATGGAGTCGGGGTCGTGACCTTGGTCTTAGGTCTGGGGTTGAGCCTGCCGTTGGCACGCAATTTGAATGTGATGGCGCGTGGTGAATTGACGGCCCGTGCGCTCGGCGTGCCGGTGGCGCGTTTGCGTTTGGGCTTGTATGTATTGGCTTCGCTACTCACGGCAGTGGCGGTTATGACGGCTGGCAGTATTGGGTTTATTGGCCTGGTGGCGCCGCACGTTTTGCGACTAGCGGTCGGTAACGACCATCGTATTTTGCTGCCAGGCGCGGCTTTATTCGGCGGCAGTTTATTGTTGCTGGCGGATACCGTGGCGCGTACTGCATTGGCACCGCAACAATTGCCGGTGGGTGTGGTGACCGCTTTACTTGGCGTGCCGGTGTTTCTCTATCTGTTATCGCGCGCGGAGCGTCGATGAGCGTCCAGATACCGATCATTGAAACCCGCGACTTGAATTTAAGCATCGCAGACAAGGCGATTTGCCGCAATCTGAATTTGCGTGTTAACCCCACAGAGCGTTGGGGCTTGCTGGGCGTGAATGGCGTGGGTAAAACTTCGCTGCTACTGGCACTAGCCGGTTTGAAAATTCCGCAGGCAGGCAGCGTGCATCTGCAAGGCCGGGCACTGTCAGAACTCTCAGGGCGGCAGATCGCGCAAATCTGTGGCGTGATGTTTCAGGATAGTGATGACGCCTTTCCGGTCAGTGTGCTGGAAACCGCCTTGATCGGACGTCATCCCTATTTGCATGCATGGGCATGGGAAAGCGCTGCGGATGAGGCCATCGCACGCGCGGCTTTACAAGCCGTGAATTTGAGCGATTGCGCGCACCGCATGACGAATTCGCTCTCTGGCGGTGAACGTCGGCGACTTGCGCTCGCGGCTTTACTTGCGCAAGACCCGACACTGATGCTGCTGGATGAACCCGTCAATCATTTGGATTTGCATCATCAAATTGACGTATTGGAATTGCTGACGCAACAAGTGGCGCAGCACGGAAAGGCGGCAGTCATGGTGTTACATGATGTCAATTTGGCTATGCGCTATTGTGATCATGTAATGATGTTGTTCGGTTATGGTGAAGTGCTGCAAGGCCCGGTGCAAGAGGTGCTGACATTGGACAACCTATCGCGCCTTTACGGTCATCCGGTACGGAGCGTAGAAACCCCAGAAGGGTGTTTGTTTTATCCGGGAAAAACTTGATTCCTTAAGGATGAACTACGTAGGATACGCGTTCTGGTCAGTGTCGAAGCAGGCGGTTATAGCCAACCTGAGCGGGTTAACCTAATGTTCTCCGATCAGATGCAGTACAACTTGTCGCCGTTGTGGTTCCAGACGATGTTCGAAGAGGTAAACGCCTTGCCAAGTACCGAGTGTTGGAATGCCCTGCAACACAGGAATAGAAATACTGGTTTGCGTTAGCGCCGCGCGCACATGCGCCGGCATGTCGTCCGGCCCTTCCATAGTGTGCTCAAATAGCGGATCGCCATCCGGCACCAAGCGCGCGAAAAATCGTGCCAGATCGGATTGCACATCCGGGTCGTAGTTTTCCTGAATCAATAAACTTGCCGAAGTGTGACGCACGTAGAGCGTGAGCAAGCCGGTTTGGATGTCGGCGTTGCGCACCCATTCGACGACTTGTTCGGTGAAGGGGTAGAGGCCTTTGCCGTGGGTATGAATGGATAGGGTGTGGGTTGTTTGGTGCATAGCGCTAATGAGAATAATAAATCATGTCGGGCGCCTCGCATTCATCTCTCGCTCCTGACTTGATCTAATGCGCGACACAATTCCTCCACACCTTGCAAGATACGCGGCGCGGGTCGATCGATCCAATCAGCGTGTACGAAAAATAAATGATGGTTGCGCACGGAAGCGAGACGCGGCCAACGTTGCCAAGCATCCAAGCGCGCTGGACGGTTACCATCTTGGCTGCTGGTGACGATGGCATCCGGATCGGCTTGCAGGATATTTTCGATACTCACGTTGGGCGTTAGTGCGGGTAACGCGGCAAAAATATTTTCGCCGCCACAGGTCTTGATGGCATCGCTGATGATGTGCGTGCCATTGATGGTCAGCAAGGGTTCATCCCACACCTGATAAAACAGGCGCACAGTTTTGCGGTTGGCGTAGGTCGTGCGCAAGCGTGCCAAGCGTTGGCGAAACTGGTCGGCGGCGGTTTGCGCCACGGCGCTGCTGCCAGCTAATTGCCCCAAGCGCTCCAGCGTGGCGGGGATGTCGTCCAAGTGCTTCTGTGAGCTTAAATATAACGGTATCCCTAATTGCTTTAAGCGGGCTAATTGCGCCGGTGCATTGCCACCGACCCAAGCGATGATTATATCGGGGTGTAAAGCGGCAATCGTTTCCAAATCCAGTAAGGTGCCGCCGATGCGTGGAATGCGTCGGGCTGTCTCAGGGTAATCGCTATATTCGGACGCACCGACAATGCGCTGACCGGCGCCAGCGGCAAACAATAACTCGGTCAGGTGGGGGGCGAGGCTAATGATGCGTTGCGGCGTTTGCTTTAAGTGCAGAAGTTGGCCGGTGTCGTCGCGCACGTTGATTTCGGCGTAGGCGAAATTAGCGATGCATAACAGGTAAAGCGAAAAGAGAATTCTATGTTTCAGCACGATTTTTCCGAAACGAAACCCAAAGTAATAATCCGGCGATCAATAGCGATACCCAGTAATCAGTCGGTGCAACCCACAACCAGTGGATATGCCAAGGAATGTGTGTGGGGTTGAAGTTCGCCAAGCCATAAGCTGGATTCAAGATAAACCACAAAAAATCTTCGGTAATCCAGAACAGCATGATGCAGGCAATCACCATGGCTTCCAGTCGCCAAGACCAGCGCGCCATGAAGAATAAGGGGAAATGAAAAAATAATGCGATGAAGGGAAACACCCAGGCGTGATAGCCGGTCATCGGCCGCCCGCCCCAGAAGAGATCCAACAACCAATGATGTTCAATGCGCCAAGTGGGTAAGTTGGCCGCCCAACCGGCACTGCCTTCGATTTGGATTTCTACATTGGCGAAGAAAAATCCCAGCAACAGCACCCAGAATAACAGCAACAAAAGTTGTCGTGGTCGATGGCTTGCAGACATTTATTTATCCGTTAGGTTTAATACGCGCGCCAGCACTTGGCGTGCGGCATTGGGTCGGCCCAGGGCGCGGGCTTTGTCGCGCATTTCCGCCAGCTTGGCGGGGTGCTCCAACAAGTGACGCACGCGATATTCGAGCGTGACACGATCAAAGGCTTTGAGCGCTACACCTTGTTCCAACAGAAAATCTGAATTGCGTTCCTCCTGGCCGGGAATCGGCGCGTTGACGATCATCGGCAGGCCCATGGCCAGACATTCCGAAGTCGTCAGGCCGCCGGGCTTGGTGATCACTAAGTCGGCACAGGCCATCAAGCGTTCGACTTTATCGGTGAAGCCTTGCGGCACCAATCGCCCCGGATAGCGCTGAGCCAGTTTCTTTAACGCGGTCAATGCTGCGGCGTTCTTGCCGGCCAATACGATGAGTTGAAAATTGCCTTCTAACGCGAGCAGACGTTCGGCGATGGCATCCAGGCTACCGAGCCCGGCACCGCCGCCCATCAGCAGAATCGTGGTGCGTTGCGGATCGAGCTCGACTTCTTGTGCGCATATATTGCGATCTAGCGGCTGGGCGAAGGTCGGCATGATGGGAATGCCCGTCACCGCAATTGCCGCATCGGCGATGCCTTGGGCGCGCATGCGAAACGCGACTTCATCGTTGGCGGCGAAATAACCGGTCATGCGCTCATGCACCCACATGCGATGCAAATCGAAATCGGTCACCTGCACCCACACCGGACAGTTCAACGTATTCTTGCGCAGCATGCGCGACAACAGTTCGGCCGGCATGAAGTGCGTGCAAATAATCGCATCCGGATTGAAGGTGGTGATTTCTTTGAGTAAAGCTTTGGTGCTGAGACGTTCGACACCGCGTCGAAACTTTTCCATCGTGCTGTCGGGCTTGGCCTCGTTGGTGATTTGATACAAATAGCCCCAAAGTGTCGGCGCCTTGTTCACTAGCTTGATGTAAAAATCCGTATAGACCTTGCGAAAGCCGGCGGTGACGAAGTCCATCACATCCAGATGCTTGGCTTCGACAGCGTATTCAGGGAGTTCTGCATAAGCGCGAATCGCTTCGGCGGCACGCATATGCCCGGCGCCGGCAGAGACGCTTAACAACAAGATTTTTTTCTGAGTCATGGGGGAGATCAATATTCGGAAAACGTAAGGTTAACATTTTCAGTCGGGTGATTTGACGATGTATTTAAGGTATCGAATACGAGGCAAAAAAACGCCCACCTCGGTGTGCTGGGTGGGCGAATCATTAACGCAGTGTTGGTGCGTTTCTACTTGAAGCGATATTCCGCCGAGGTGAAAAACGTGCGTTCCGCCGCAGGGTAGGCGTTGAATGTGTTGCTCGTTAACGATCGTATTGCATAGGTATAGTATTTCTCATTGAGCAGGTTCTTAACGCCAAGCGCTAAGTGCCAATTGTTTACGTCGTGGAAAATACCGGCGTTGAGCAGGACGTAGCTCGGTATTTGGCGCGTAAAGGTATTGGCTTGATCGTTATCGAGGCGTTGTTGTCCGACATATTGCGCGTCGGTGCCAATGCGGGTTTTGCTCGTGAGATACCAAGTTAACCCAATGTTGGCGCCATGATGGGGCACCAAGGGGATGTCATGACCTGTCACATCGACACCACTGTAGCTACCGGCTCTAAATTTGGCCTCCGTATAGCTATAGTTTGCTGTCAGGGCAATGTCCTGCTGAGGCCGCCAAGCGCCATTTAATTCAATGCCACGGCGCTCCGTTGGCGGTAGATTGACGTTGGCGCCAAAAGAACCGGATAAGCGTTGAAAGTAAAGCTCGTTGTTTAAGCGAGTTTGATAAATTGAGAAACCAATCTTGCTCGTGCCCTGTTGATACTCGGATCCTATCTCTAGGTCGTGAGAGGTTTGCGGTTCGAGCAAAGCGACTTGAGATTTGTTCTCATCGACCGTTGCGATCCGAAAACTACGTCCGATTTTGGCGAAGCTTGAAATGGTGGGTGACCACGAATGGCGTAAACCAAGCTCGAAAGCGCTTGGCGTACGATTTTGTTCTTGTGTGCCAAGGGTCGAACGAACGTGATGCAAGCGCGCGCCCAAGCTGAGATGTGTTGCGGTGCTCAGGTCGGTTTGATTTTGAAAGTAAATCGCCTGATTTTTTTGTTGGGCAAGTGTATGGCCGCCAAAATTGTCATGGGAGTCATAGTCCCAGTTATCCCAATCGAGACCGATAATGCTGGTATTTGGTTTGCCAAATAGGCTGTTTTGAATTTTCAAGCGTGGGGTCGCGGCTAACACATTGACTTGGGTGTCGAGTTTGTAAGTGCCAAACAATGCGCTGGCATCGCGTTCACGATAGGAAATATCGGCAGTTAATTCGGTTTTACCGAGGGTTGACGTGCCTGCTAGCGTGATATTTTTCCCGGTGCGTGTGCTGAAATCATTTGGCGTGGTGGTGCCGCGCCGATTTGTGGCTAGCTGCGCCTCGGTGCGATTACCCGGTAGGCGCAGGGTTTGATCGTCGCTGCCAAATTTTAATTTCCAATGGATGCCAAGCGCGGGAAAGCGTAAATCACCACTTACGTTTTCTTGATGCACCGCATTATTGTCGCGATAGTTGTCTGAATCGAGACGGTTGGCGTGCAAATCGAAACTAAACGCTTCCGAGCCAAATAGCCCGCCAACTCGCACATTGCTGGTGTTATAACTACCGTAACTCAAGCCGGCGTAGGCTTCGCGCTGCCCGGCACGCGGCGCGCGCGTAATAATGTTAATGACGCCGCCGGTGGCGCCGCCGCCGTACAACACGGCACCACTGCCACGTACGACTTCGATGCGCTCGATGGAATCAAGCGGAATGGTCGATAACTGAGGCGTCACCAATTCAATTTCACTGACGCGCTGACCATCGAGCAAAATAAGTGTGTTGCGGTCGCCCGTGATGCCAAAGCCGCGCAGGTCGATCTGTTGATCTGGGCTGCCACTGTTGTCGCGGGTTTTGATTCCTGCCTCGCGTGAAAGAAGCTCGGGTAAGGTGGCGGCCGTACTGTGTTCGATCATGTCACGATTGATCACGCTAATGCTGGCCGCGATTTTTTCGGACGCGCCTTCAAAGCGTTGTGGCGTGACGACCGTACTATGAATTTCAAAAACGGGTAATTCTTCGGCAAAAGCAGGATTGACAGCGCAAACGAGCGCGCTGGCGAGGATAGTGTTTCTCATGAATAACTCCCTTATGGCGTGCAAACCCGCACGCCGTGTTTTGGTCAGGAGAAATGCGTGGGAAGACGAAAACGGAATAACCCGGTTAGCCGCACTCCCGCAGCATTTCCAATAATTTCTGGCCGGTCTCCGGGCTCGCGATTAACGATTGCCGCCTTCCCAGGATTTAACCCAGTGGCTAGCAGTTTTTGAAAAACTACTGCGCTCGGCATTTTAGGGTTGGGCGGTGCTCGAAATGCTCATGTACGCTATGTACATTGCGCTTTCTGTGCTTCGTCCGCCCCTAAACTGCTTTCGCTCGCGACGTTTTTCAACAAACTGCTATGGCAACCTAAAACTCGCATACCGTTGCGGGTGCAGCGCAGGATTTGTGTCACAAACGACATAACACGTACCTGACTTCCCGTTTCACCCCGTGCGCCGAATAGCGCTTGGGACACCTGAAACTGGGCGCGATTGTACCGAAATATCGGGAATCGTGGCGGTGAAGATTGCTAGGTGAGCGCTTGCTCTTGATGTGTTCCAGTACAGTGTTGGAATACGATTTATTTATTAGAGGAATGGCGGGTAGGGCAAGGAAGTATATATATTGTCTCGGAATGGATTAAAGCACTTTCAAAATAATATGTTAGCGGTTGACTTTACAGTGATTTCAAACATATAGTGTCGGGCATGGATAGCGAGCTGAAAAGCCTGGAGCAGAGAATTTCCCAGTTGGTTGGGTTCACCCAACGGCTGCGCGAAGAAAACCACACGCTGCGACAGCAAGTGGTGCAGGAACAAAACCAGAACAAGCATCTCAACGAAAAGCTAACCGGGGCAAAACAGCGCCTCGAAACCTTGCTCGATCAAATCCCTGAAAGCTGAACATGGCAGCTGACTCAAAAAGCTTGGACGTAACCATCATGGGCCGGGCGTTCAAAGTAGCGTGCCCACCGGAAGAGCGTGCGGGCTTGCTGGAAGCTGTGGATTATCTGGATCGCAAGATGCAGGAAATCAAAGAAGGCGGCAAAGTCGTCAACCTCGAACGTATCGCCATCATGGCGGCGCTCAACATTACGCATGAGTTTCTCAATACCCGCGTTGGCGGATTTGATGTGGGTGACTTTAAGCGTAGAATCTCTCACTTGAACGAGCAAATCGATCAGTCCTTGGCGGACGATTCGGATTTGTTTAAATAAAGCGCACAACGCGCTTTTCACCGCTTGTCATGCTCTCTGCGGTGCTCGTTTCGGTTAAACATTCCTTGAACCAATGAATCATCCTTGGTTGCGGCACTACAGGCGCTTTTGTGCGCGTCCCTCGCGGATGTACCTACGGCG
>JAHECG010000141.1:0-2056 GCA_024641855.1 Betaproteobacteria bacterium
GCGCCAAGCGCTCGTCGCCATAGGCGCGCACACACAACAAATCATAAAATGGCGCAAGCGTAAGGCCATCCGCTGCCACCAAGGCCGAGAGGTTCTTGGCATGCGCATCGGCGTTGCCAATAAGGTAATTAAAGATAACCCAATCGGCGAGCCGCAGTTTTGCCTTGGCAGGCAGCGCAAATCCACGTTCACGCGTAATCGCCGAAAACAAACTGGCCAATCCGATTAACTTCGCATTGCGCTCATACTTGAAGAATCCATCTTTACCCAACAACTGGCAAAAATCGATTTGATGACGGCGCGTAACCCTGCCGTCCACTTCGGCCCTATCGTAACGAGCGACGATCAATACCGGTTCTGGCAGACGCAGCAAATAAACATCCGGCACATCTAGTTTGAGACGCTTGGCAAGCCGCATGCACACATACTCGTTCACGACGCAGGGATTGAAATGCGCGTTGCGATTCTCCGGCTTCAAAATATGCGTGGATGGCGCGCCTGGCAAGGGCTCCCATAATGTTTTGGTTTTGGGGTCAAAACGTACGCCGGCCTTATCTTGCGCACCGGCCAGCGACATGCTGACCGCGTGCCCGGAGGTCAGTAGCGGATGACGTGCACGATCCGCAATCCGCGTGCGCAATGCAGCAATCTCCATCGGGATATATTGCTGCTGCGGCTGCGGCGTTTGATCCTCAGGCAGAAGCGAGAGCACGCCCGCGCAATCGCGCCCAAGCGCCGCCAGAAGCTGGAACAGGTTTTCCAGCGACAGGCTTTTTTCGATGGCGATGGTTTCGAGTAGTGGCCCTTCCGGCAATAGATTCTGAAAAAAGAATTTAACCAGCGACCCATCGAAACGCTGGGTACCCAGCGGAAAATCGGGCGCCAAAAAAAATCGTTGCGGATACGCCAACCATTGCGCGTCGTACTCGAAAAAGTATTGCCCCGCATCGAAACCAAACCAACCCATGGCGTGCTCGTTGGCGAATACGCGCAAGCGATTCATGCTTGATTCCCGACCTGCTTGCGCGGATGGCTGTCGGCCTTCGTTAAGGGCGCTGGCGCGAACCCCGTCGCCGCCACCGCCATGCCCAAACTTGCCAACACCTTTAACACTAAATCGAATTGACAGCTGGGCTTACCGGCTTCCAGGCTGCGCAAAAAAGACATACTGACGCCTGAAACCATGGCTGTTTGCTCCAAGCTTAGTTTTTCCGCTTTGCGCTTACGGCGCACTTCCACGCCCAATTGTTTGAGTGATTCGATCTGCATGGCCAGAAATATTTGTTTTGATCGAAGCAATTATATATCCGGGACACACAAAATCAATAATTTTGTTCTGATCAAAACAAATGTCGGATATTCGGTAGATTTTTTACAGGAAATGTTTCGATTGAAACAAAAATGATCCGGCGGCGGGCTGAAGAGACGTAATAAGCACTAACTCAAGTCGCAAATAAACCCGCCAACTCCACTCCCAGCGCCTTGCGATCGATCTTACCATTCGGGTTGCGCGGCAACGGCGCATCGCGCATCACGATCTGCGCCGGCACCATAAAGGCGGGTAACTGCTGCTTACAAGCCGCCAACAATCGCTCGGAAACCCCCTCCGCTGCTGTACTCCCTCGCCCCTCCGCTTTTACCCCCTCCCCCCTTTGGGGGGAGGGCTGGGGAGAGGGGCAAGCCCCATAAACCACCAACACCACCGCCTGCCCCAACACCGGATGCGCCACACCCAGCGCGGCGACTTCCTTCACCAATTCGGTGGCATAGGCCACTTCTTCCACCTCGGTCGGGCTGACCCGATAGCCAGAGGTTTTGATCATCTCGTCACGCCGACCGACGAAATACAAAAAGCCTTCGTCGTCCATTTTCACCGTATCGCCGGACCACACCGCCAGCTCGGTAATCGGCAAGCCGGACAACTGCCCCGGCGCCGGTTTGTAGCGCTCGGCGGTCTTCCCCGGATCGTTCCAGTAACCAAGCGCCACGTGTACACCACGATGCACCAGTTCGCCCGGCTCGCCCGGCGCACACGGCGTGCCGTCTTCGCGCACCA
>JAHECG010000141.1:2156-3992 GCA_024641855.1 Betaproteobacteria bacterium
GGTTTGTAGCGCTCGGCGGTCTTCCCCGGATCGTTCCAGTAACCAAGCGCCACGTGTACACCACGATGCACCAGTTCGCCCGGCTCGCCCGGCGCACACGGCGTGCCGTCTTCGCGCACCACCAGGATCTCGGCATTGGGAATGGCCTTGCCCATCGACTCGGGCCGCCGATCGACTTCTTCCGGCGGCAGATAAGTGGAGCGAAAAGCCTCGGTCAAGCCATACATGAGATACGGCTTCATCTTCGGCAACTTAGCACGCAGCGCTGCCAGCGTGGCGGTAGGCATGGCGCCACCGGAGTTGGTGATATAGCGTAAATGTTCGTCGATACCGGCGGGCCAATCCAATTGCGCGAGCTGCACCCACAGTGGCGGCACTGCGGCGAGGCCGGTGATTTTTTCTTTTTCCACGAGACGAATCACATCGCGCGGAAATAGGTAATTCATCAGCACCACACAGGCACCGACGCGAAACGCCGAGGTCAGTTGGTTCAGACCATAGTCAAAGCTCAACGGCAGCACCGAAAGAATACGATCGCCCGCATGATTTTCCAGATACTGCGAAACGCTATCCGCGCCCGCCACCAAATTACGGTGTGACAACACCACGCCTTTCGGGCGACCGGTACTGCCGGAGGTGTAAAGAATCGCCGCCATGTCAGCATCGATGGCTCGGTGTGGTGCCGTATTCGGCGCTTGCAGACGCTGCGCCCATTGCGCAATGTGAACACCATCAACCGGCGCAGACATGGCATCGCCACAAATCACCAGCGTGCGCAAATCATGGCAACTCGCCAACATGGGACGCAGCAACTCCAGGCGCTCCGGCGTCGTGACCAGAATACGCACATTGCAGTCCTTCAGGATGTGTCCGACCTGCTCCGGCTTGAGCAGCGGATTCACCGGCACGAATACGCCACCAGCCACCGCCGCACCGAACAATGCAACCACGGTATCGACGCGTTTTTCCATGTACACGGCTACGCGTTCACGGCGGTCGAGGCCGAGAGTGAGAAAAAAGTTAGCGGTAACCGCCACCGTCTCAGCTAACTCCCGATAAGAAAGCTGTATCTTGCTTTCCTGCAATACCACACGATCCGGTACAGCATTGGCGCTCTGAAAAATCAAATCATGAATACATTGGGTCATCTATTTACCTGCGGCCTAACGCTTTTAATCATTTTTTGTAAGCCTGCGATCACCCGCTTTGCCAGCCGTCGCACGCTTTCAATGCCAGCCCCACACACACCAGCAGGCGTTCTGAGGTTGAAAGCAACCATCCCCCAACGCTCTCGACGATGCTTCATCCAATCTTTCTTGTAAGCGTCGTCACCAACGAGATAATCCACCTCCCGCACCTTATCCACGTCAAGCGCATGACGCATCAGCTTGGCAGTCAACACGGTACCGGCCGAAAGCTGAGAAAATTTTTCATCGTAAGCCAACTTATAAATGGCAGCGCGGCCATGACTCACTATCCACAACTGCGCCGCAACGGCCACACCATCATAATAAGCCAAGCCCAAGCGCAACCATCCCCGCTCAGCGCACACTCGAATCAAATCCGGCACGAACTCCGGAAAAGGCTCTTTGATTTTCCAACTAGCGCGATATATTTTATCCCACGCCGTAATTGCTTCTTCCAGACCATCTACCCCGGCGATAATCTTTAATGCTCCCCGCCCATCGGCAAAAAACTTCTTCTCCCGACGTCGAACGGTATTACGCAACTGTGACGATAGTCCCTGAAAATATTCATCGAATGTTCGGTTCTCTACCGGGAGGTACCAGTTACCGAACCCGAAAAATCGATACGTCCGAAAACCCGTCTGCTGCA